>NZ_JALEXO010000308.1 GCF_022780145.1 Intestinibacter sp. | reverse complement strand
CTATAGCGATTGAAAAGGCTAATAGAGAGGGATTTTCTATACATGTCCATTCAGTAGGAGATAATGCGACTAAGACTATGCTAGATGCTATTGAAGAGGTTGAGGATTCTAATCACAGAAATGCGCTAACACATCTTCAACTAGTTAGAGCAGAGGATATAGATAGATTTAAAAAATTAAATGTAATCGCAAGTGTTCAACCGTACTGGCATATGAAGGGTCCTAATTGGTGGGATGTAGTCGATTACAAATTAGTTGGAAAAAGAGCAGAGGCTGAATACCCACTAAACTCATTTGTAAAAGCCGGAGTAAAAATCGCATCATCATCAGATCACTCTGTAACTCCTATCCCAAATCCGTTCTTTGCGATGCAGGCTGGAGTTACTAGAAATTTATATAATGCCGGTTATTTTGGGGCAGAGCCTGTAAGAGATATGGATGAGCCTCAGTGGCTGTTAAATAAAGATGAGAGAGTGAGTGTAGAGGATATAGTCAGAAGTTTTACAATAAACGGTGCTTATTTGATTTTCAGAGATGACGAGATAGGAAGTATAGAGGTTGGAAAATGTGCAGATTTTATAGTCTTGGATAGGGATATATTTGAGATAAACCCTGTGGATATTGGAGATACGCAGGTACTTATGACCTTTTTTGATGGAGAAGTAGTGTACAAAAAAGAGCACATAGATGAATTTTAATGTGCTCTTATATAAAAAGTGGTACCTCAAAGAAAATAGCTATTTTATTTTTATCTAAGTATGCACCGACATCTCCATTCATCTGCTCGACTAAAAATTCAACTATAGAAAGTCCAAGACCAGTTGATTTAGTTCTAGTGGAGTCGCCGGTGTAAAATCTATGAAATAAGTTATCTACAGTTATGTTGAGGTCTGGATTTACAGGATTTATAAATGTAACTTTAGCTTTGCTTTTAGATTCTATTTTGACATCTATATCTCCTAGGGAGTGTTTAGCACAGTTGTTTAGGAGATTCTCGATGACGCGAGTTAGCATGTTTTTGTCTCCAAGTACGTAAATAGGAGGTGTTTCCTCTATGTTTACGCTTATATTTTTTTCTTCAAAAATTCCTATATAAGACAAAACACAGTCTATCGCCAAATTAGTCAGGTTTATTTTCTCTAAGCTAGGCTCAACCCTTTCTGTGATTAAATAAGAGTATTCAAAAAAATGCTCGATTAAATCGCCCAGCTCGTCGGTGTATTTTTGAGCTGTGTGTAGTTTTTCTAGTTGAGTATTTGATAGAGTTTCTTTTTCAAGGAGCTGTTGATATCCCTTTATCGCAGTCAGCGGTGTTCTTAGATCGTGTGATATATTGGATATTAGCTCCTTGAATTGTTTTTGTTCTCTAATACCTTCAAGTCGTTGTTTTTCCTCTAGCTTTAGACAGAGGTTGATATTTATAGCAAGCTTGTTTATTGTTTTGTTAAAGAGGTCGATAGTAAGGGGTTGTCGAGTGTTTTCGCTCAGTCTTTTGTCGAGCTGTCTGTTTATTGAGCGCAGTTGTTTTTGGATAAACGCAATATATGCGATTAAAATAAAAACTAAAATACATAACATGACAATAGCTACTAACATTTTCTACCACCCCTCTTAATTTGATAAATTCACATTTATTTAATTTCAGCTTTTCTAAAAGATAAATAAGATAAAATCATTATAATAGCCATAAAAATTACACTAGTCAATATAAATTTACCATATACAGATGCACCAGCCTCGAGTGTTAATTTAGAGTAATCAACGCCAAATGGAGTTAGCTTAAAGATATCTGAAAGCTTATCTAGTTTGACTAATTGGGCAATAGTGGTATTTATGATATAGCCTAAGCTCATTACGATTACTGATTTTCTAATTGAAAATGCTATAATTAAACATATACTTATTTGGCTGGCATACACGATTGCAATGCTTATCCATATACATATTATTTTTAATAATACCATAAAACTAAAAGAAATTTCAGCATCGTTTTTCATTATGTTTTGAAATACAGATGGCAAAAATGTCTCAAAGGAATTTCCAGAGCAAATTCCAACTATAGAGACGATTGCATATGGCATTAAGAAGATTAATACTGATATAAAATATGATATAGTTTTGCAAATGACTATAGACACTCTACTGTAGCCACTCGAAATACAGTCGTGCACAGTTTTGTTGTCAAAATCACTACATATAAACATAGCTATAAATACTACACTAGCAAGCGTGATCATCTGAAAATCTGTGACAAAAGAGCCAAATCCAATTATATCGTAGCTTAGATTTCCCTCAGTTAACTGATTTGAAATCACATACATAATAGTAGCTGCGATACAGCATAATATAAATAATACTTTAATAGATGTGGATTTTTTTAATTTATATAAATCAGCTTTGATTAAATTAAACATTTTCACTACCTCCTACCATAGAAACAAAATAATCCTCAAGAGTCTCACCTTCATTAGAAAGATTTGTTATTACAACTCCGTTATCGAATAATGTTTTGCCGACTGTTTCTCTGTCGTCTATATAATCAAAAAGCTTTACAGAGTTGTCTGGCATGACCTTGTAATTAGTTGTGTTTAGTTTTCTTTCTAATACATTTACTAGCTTCGATGTATTAGTTGATTGTAAAAGTAGATAGTGCTTGCAGTGATCGTCTAGCTCTTCTAGAGTAAGTGTTTCTATTATTTCTCCTTTGTTTATAAAAATATAATCAGTTGCCAGTTGGTACATTTCCGGTAAATTATGGCTAGATATTAAAATAGTCATATTTCTTTCGTCGCATAATTTTGTAAGTAGCTTTCTGATTTCGACAACACCTAGAGGGTCAAGTCCGTTTATAGGCTCGTCTAATATCAGAAATTCTGGATTGTTAAGCAGTGTAATTGCAATGCCTAGACGTTGTTTCATGCCTAGGGAGAAGTTTTTTACCTTCTTTTTGCC
>NZ_JALEXO010000303.1 GCF_022780145.1 Intestinibacter sp. | reverse complement strand
GGTAGGCCCACTACCACTCATCATAGCTCCTAATGCCTTGTTATTTATCATTGTATCTTTAATTCGTTGAATTACTGGATATTTATTCACAGTAACTTCTTCAAGAACATTAAACATATTTTCGGCTAATTCTTTAGTTTGATTATTTTTTAAGCATTCAATAAGAAATTGGTTATCTGGTCTTTTGTTTATTTCTTTTGAATCTATACATTCATAAACTTCCTTTGTAGATACAAATAAGTCTGGCTTGCAAACTAAAATACTAACATCTTTACTTAATCCATCAATTGAAGTAAGTTTTTCTCCTATGCCTTCAGCTAAAGCAGTTCCTCCACTTATACAAAATGGAATATCAGCTCCTAATTCTAGTCCTATTTCCTTTAAATAGCTCTCTGTCAAATCCAAATTCCAAAGCTTATTTAGACCCACTAATATCGCCGCTGCATTTGAACTTCCTCCGGCCATTCCTGCTGCCACTGGTATATTTTTTTGTATATAAATATCTAAACCCTTGTCCATATTAAAAGTCTTCTTCATTAAGTCAACTGCTTTATACACTAGGTTGTTAAAATCTAATGGAATCTCATCACTATTGCTTTTAATTATTACTTTATTGTCTTGTCTTTCTTTAACTTCAATTAAATCATATAAATCAATTGTCTGCATTATCATTTCGACTAAATGATATCCATCCTGTCTTTTTCCTAATACGTCTATAGATAAATTTATTTTAGCTCTGCTTTTTAATTTTATCGAATCCATCATTTTAGCCTCCTCAATGTTTTTCTTTGTATATCGTATAATGCATTACTAATTATAATTATACTACAAAACAAAATAATAGGGGACGTTATCCCCTATTATTTTTTTCTTTATTCATTTTGTGTAACTTTCTTTTCTAAAATTAGACATTTACCTGGAACTAAATTTTCATTTACATCAATCTCATTTGTTTGAGCTATTTCTTCTTCTGTCGTATTGTATTTTTTAGCTATATCCCATAAATTATCGTTTTCTTTGCAAATATATATAATTATACTTGGAGCCTTCGATAGATCATATTCTCCTTTGTCTTCTCCTTTTATTATGAAACTCTCCGCTTTTTTATCGATTACCTCTATGAATCTGCCTATTTTTACATTTAATTCAATTTGATTTCTATTTAAATCAGCATCTACCTTTTCGATACAAATTGTATTAAATACTGAACATGTATCTGATAATTTATTTACTTCTAATTCATGTTCAAAAGGGATCTCTTCATTTATTTTATAAATCATCTTCAAGCCTTCAACAGGGATAAAAAGTATATCTGCCTTTATTATGCCCTGTATTACACAATTAGAACCCTCTATATAAGTATTTTCTATAGATGCATTACAGCAAATATTTACAATATCCTTTATTTGAACATCATCATTATCATAGCTTAAATTTTCTCTTACTAAAAAGCTATCATTTGACGATAATAAGGTTTTATTTAAATTTATAAGTCTATGTTCAAATTTGATTATTTTCTGAGGAGAATAAGCATCCTGAAGTACTTCTCTAGTCACCTCTTCGCTGACCTTGACCTTTGAAAAAACTGTGCATTCTACTTCTAAAAGCCCTGTATTATTATCTGGATTTCGTTTAAACTCATAATTGAAATCACCTATATTCATAAGTATCTCTTCATTCATTCCATCAAATACTCCAGGCACTTCTATAAACTGTGTAAAATCAATGCCAACTTTATCTAGCTCTACAATTTCTGAATCATAAGTGCAAGCTAGAGGATTTATTTCTAATACACCGCCTATTATAACTTTATTATCTGTTATTCGGCTTTCTTTAACCCTTAAGCTAGGTGTTATATTTATAATATCTTCTATTTCCTCGACATTAACTGTAATCGTATCTCTGACTACATTTTCTGATTTTTCAATTCCAACTATATCTTGAAATGAAATTTCCTTTCTATGCTTCTGTATACCTTCAACCTGAGAAACATCCTTCACTATGTCTAATCTCTGCTTTTCAAATAAGCTCCCTCTTATATTGATTAGAGCGCCTACCTTTATCTTTCTTTCGTTCATTATAGTGCAATCCATATGCTCTACCTCAGGAAAAAGCATATATTCCATATCAGGAACAACATTATCCTTCTCTATAACTTCATTTATCTCGATCTTGCCGCTTATATTTGATATTGTACTCTTGTCATCCGCAACATAAATAACATTATAATTAAAGCTTCCTCTACAGGTTATTTTACCTTCTAGCATTTCAACCTTTCTAATTACTATGTATCCCATAGTGTCGACAATATCGTACACATCCGATTTTCTATCTGGAACAACATTTTCAGCTTCTATAAAGGTTTGAAATTTCCCGAAGTCCATCCTATTGTCTATTTTAATAATATCCTTAATTAACTCCACAGCTATCCCTCCCATATAATTTAACTATTAAATTATATTTATCAGGACAAAAAAAAATTACACCTATTTAATAGGTATAATTTTAACTTGCATTTAATGTATCATCTGTAGTTTTGCAAATTTGTAATTTTACATTTGCTGTCAATAAATCAGAGTAGCTATAAGACACTCTTTGATTTCCATCTGATGTTCCACCTAATTTTACTACAAAAACACTTGGATATACATTTTCTAATACTCCAACTTTTGTAACAACCTGTTTTCTACCTTTGTTGGCCTTTAATACTATAGTCTTTCCTAAGTGTTTCTTTAAAGTTACTCTAATCTTATCCAAAGTTTGAACAGTAGCCACAACATCACCTTCTTTATTTTTATATGTTTACATAATATCATAAAAAAGGAAATTTGTCAAACGTATAAACTAATAATTTTATATATTTTTTACTCTATTGTCAATAGTATTTTTTAAGAATACAGTATTATTTTAAATTTACCGTATTTTTATCAAAGTGTATGGTTTTGATTTAATTTTCAAAATGTTAATTAAATTTTGACTTCTATATATTTCTACAATAAATAAGGTCTTGGCATAGCCCATCTAAATTTACCTCTTGTCTCAAAACCACCAATTCCCTTTATTCCTGTAATTGTCTGCTCCAATATTTCTTCTATAGGAACAACTATATCAATCCTAGAACAAGCTATTTTTTCAACTATAAATACAGGGTCTAGTGCATGTATCATAATTCTACCTGGTGAGCTAGCATAATTCGCTCCAGCCTTCATCAGAGCCTCATAATTAGACTGACAAGCTCCAGCGAATATAACTAAGGTATCTAAATTAGGCTGCCATTTTCTAGCTTCCTTTACAGCCTTAAAAAAATTATATGAATTTCTGTAATTGTTTATATTTTTTACATCCCCATTTTTCACGTGCATAGCATCATGACCTGTTATTACTAATATATCGGGATTGTGTTTTTCCAATAAATTTTTAACCTCTTTATATTGATTTGCTTCTGGGATTGCAACTCCCACCGCTGGTATCCCCAGCTGTGAATATACATCTAAGCATATTTTCAAATATTCTTTATCTCCATCTATTTGAAGAACTTTGCCTGGAATACCGTAGACATTAGCTGTTGATTGAGCTAACTTTTGGATTCCGCGCATATTTTTTTTCTCTCTTTCCTTTGCTTTTTTAAGAGATCTATATAAAATATTTTCAACATTTTTGTCCATTAAAACCTCTCTTATATCTGGAGGCTTCAATAATTCTAAATCACTCAAATACGCATCAGCTATAATTCTAAAAGCAACCCCTTTTAATATAGCCACTTTGTCTCCATTATCATCAGTTATGATATCAGTGATTTTAAAAACAATGTCTTTGTCATATGACTTTCTAGCTACAATATCTCCAACCTTCATGGTAATCCCCCTATTACTCGATTTAGTTTATATTATGTTGTTTAATTATTTTTGTTCCAAAAGTCATCAAAAAGTATCAATTTAAAATTAGAATATTATATAATTTATATATGGTTTTAATTAAACTAAATAGGAGGACTAGATAATTATGAGAATAGGAATTTTAGCATGCTCAGTATTTGAGCCTGAGTTAGAAAAAGTTTTAGAAGATATAAAAAATAAAAATTTATTCGATGTCGATATTGAAGTTACTTATCTTCATTTCGGATTACATACTGATTTAGATAAATTAGAAGCAGATGTTACAGGTGCATTGGACAAAATGACTGTAGAATACGACAAGGTAATAGTTCTTTACGGCTCTAAATGTCACTATAGATTTTTCGAGTTTTTGAAAAAATACAATAATATAGTTACTATCAAGCCGTCAAACTGCTTAGAAGCTATTATCGGTGATAGAGTTGTTGAATCTTATGTCGAAGGAAAAGATATATACTTAACATCAGGATGGGTCGAAAAATTTGATCAGTTAAATGAATTCAGCCATGCTGTAGATAATTACGATGTAATAAATCAATTTGGCATGTACGAAAATGCCATCATCGGAAACACAGGTGTAATTGAAATCACAGACGATATGATATTTGAATTATACGAAAAAATTCAAGTTCCTGTAGAGGTTGAGGATGTAGATATAAGTATTTTCGAAAATCTAATGATAGATACAATCAAAGAAGCTGTACAATAAGGTTTTACCAAAACAAAGGAGCTGCACAATTTAATGCAACTCCTTTTATCAACAAATTTATTTGTTTTTTCCACAGCATTTTTTGTATTTTTTACCGCTTCCACATGAACTTGAAGTTCCTATATTATCTGTACTTATAGTATTATCTGTATTATTTGTATTTATTGTATTCCGGTATTAGGTATCATCTGTATTATTTGTATTATTTGTATTATTTGTACTATAAGTATTTCTCCAACGTGGACAAAATGTGGACATTGACCACATCCGTTCACTGCAATCATTCTACTATATAATATAGTAATATACAAATCTGCGATTATAATATTCGCACCTTTGTAATTCTTTTATATTATATAATATTTAATATTTATAGTCAATTAAAGAGAGAGGAATAATAGTTATTATTCAATATCAATTTTATATTTAATTATTTTATCTATTGTTTCTGATTTTGATATATTATCAAATACTTCTGAAGCATATTTTCTTGAATCCTCTGTACTTGATATATAGAAGTTTTCAGTAGTTTCTATATTTCTATGTCCAAGTAAATCGGCTACATCTCTAATTTCAACACCACTATTTAAAATCTTTGTTGCATAACTACCTCTTAAATCATAAAATCTACACTTTTTAATACCTAATTCATTATGAATAATTTTAAATGGTGTTCTTGTAATATCTGTTCCAAGATATAATCCATTTTCTTTTGTAAAAATTAAATCTATGTTTTCAGATTCTTTATTACTTAATTCTTCTCTTACTATTCTATGTTCTATTACTTTTCCATACGAATTAACAACATCTTCAACACGATACTTTATATATCTTCTTCCAAATAATTTTTTATAATAGTCTTGTTTCTTTTTATAATTCTGTAATGCTATTTTTAATGTTTGACTTAAATGAATTTTTCTAGTTCCTGATTCTGTTTTAGTAGTTCCTATAAACCACCTACCTTTATCATCTTTCGGTTTGTCATATACATTATGTTTAATGCTGTTTCTTCATATATTCTGCTGCCTTTAAATATTTCTTCAAATTCTGGAAAACATATATTTATAAGTCTTTTATATCTATTTTTACAACTCACATTTAATTGAGTTAGATAAAAATATTGTCTTGTCATTGC
>NZ_JALEXO010000297.1 GCF_022780145.1 Intestinibacter sp. | reverse complement strand
ATAGTTATATTTTTTAAAGCACTACATCCATGAAATGCATCGTTGTCTATAATAGTTACGCTTTCAGGTATAGTTACACTTGTTAATGAACTACACCTCATAAATGCCTGAATTCCTATAGCTGTTACTTTCATACCATCTATTTCTGAAGGTATTGTGATTTCTGTATCTTGACCTGTATATCCAATAATTCTTACATCAGATGGATATGATACTGCATAAGTAAAATCTCCATAAGTTAAATTGTCGTCACTGCTTGCTGAAACATCATTAGCAGTAGCTACATTATAGTTAGCTGAAACATCATTAGTAATATCTACATTATAATTAGCTTGAGCTATATTTTTTAACTCAAAATTACTTATAATAGACTTTGCATTTTTGTAGATTTCACTAGTCTGTGCATAAGATAGCATTTGACCCAGACCCGAGTTAAATACAAATGAAGCAGTAATTATAAATACTATCGCTTTTTTAAACAGCTTTTCCATTTTTTCTCCTCCTTTTCCCATAATTTGTTAATTTATTACCTATATAATATCAGAAATTTCTCTGTAATGCATTTTTTTACTTTATTAAATATATAATTTTTTATTTTTGATATGTAAAAAGTTTAAAATCTAAATATAATGCTAAATAAACCTTATTTTGATATGATATAAGTAAATAAGAACTTATATTTTGATATAATTTTTATCTTTTTATAAATTATCCCTTTGATATACAACCTCTCCATCAAAAAAAGTCATCAAAACCTGTGTCTTCTCAATATCAAGCGGCTCAATCCCAAAAATATCTCTATCTAAAACTATAAAATCTGCGTACTTACCTACCTCGATGCTTCCAATCTCATCATCTCTAAAGATTAAATAAGCCCCATTTATAGTAAAGCTTCTAACCATTTCCTCGACACTGACTCTCTCTTCTTGGTTTAACAGCCATTTTTCTTCATCTATATTACAAATTGTCTTTACACAAAAATAGCTCGCGTTGTATAAATTTCTAGTTACACCTGCTTGTATTGCGAAAAACGGATTCGGTACGGGTGTTGCTGAGTGATCTGATGAAGAGGCAATTCTTACACCAGCTTCTACAAACGAATTTAGCGGATATTCGTGTTTTGCCCTTTCACCTACCAGCTTATAGTCGACTACATCCCACCAATTTGGTCCTTTTAAATGCCAATAAGGTTGGACACTGGCTATTATATTTAACTTTTTGAACCTTTTTATGTCTTCCTTTCTGACGAGCTGAATATATGTGATTGAATTTCTATAATCTGTTTGGTCATCTAGATCGTCTTTTTCAATAGCATCTAATATCAGCTTAGTGGCGTTGTCTCCTATAGAATGTACGTGTATAGAAAATCCATTTTTATTTGCATATTCTATCGCCTTTGAAAACTCGTCTTTGTCCCACAAAAAATCACCGTAATAATTCTCACCCTTGCCAGCTTCAATTTCATAAGGCTCTATCAAGCTAGCAGTAGTTCCCTCTATTACTCCATCTGCCAAAAATTTTATTGTAGTAGTCTTGAAATAATTTGAATCAATTCTTTCTCTAATACCTCTTATTATATCGATTTGGTGGATAGGGCTTATATCGGGGCTTATTGAAAATCCAGCCGAAACTCTGATTTTTAATCTATCGTCATTTATTAATTCCTTGTAAATTTCAGGATCCATACACCATTTAAAACCTAAAATAGACAATACTATGGGAATATCTCTAGATACCTCATCTAAATGCTCTTTTTTAGGACCCTTGCCAACTTCCTCCCCTTCAAAAATCGACAAAGATCATCCCTTGCCGTAGACTACCTTTATGTCGTCGTTGTCATCGATAAATTTTTTCACATCATTTTCTTCATTTATAGTATAAATTTTTGCATTTATTATTATTGTAATTTTGTCCTTCAATCTAATCCCCACCTTTTTGCTGATTTAAAGTTCTAAGTCTATTCATTTACTATCTGTAAATTTATTTCCGCAATCAGTTCATTGACCTTGTTCATATCTACATATTTAGGTAAATCGGTATGATTTTTTGCCTCTCTGAACTTGCGGTCGTATTCATTTGTTATCTCAAAAATCTCATCAAATGAGTATTTTCCATGTCTTATATCTAGTAAAAAATCTTTTTCTTTTCTATATGTATTTATTCCTTTTCCCTCTAGGATGTCTATGCCCATCATCATAAGCCTTATCAAGTGCATCGCGTGTTTGTACAGATGTGGCTCGTCTTTTTTGTTGTTTCTGTGGTTTAGTTTGCCGTATTGCTTGATGGTCTCGTTCATTTCGCCGAGCATACTTCTCAGATCTCTAAGCGGATAATTTTTTAGATTTATATCTATGTAGATTTCCTTGTCGTATCCTTCTCTATCTGTATCATCTATGTACAAATTCAGCTCCCCATCGCATATGTCTTTGTATGATATTTCAAATGTGTCCATCCTTCTTTTTATCGATTGGAGTATGTGCTCTTCCTTGTCTGGCTGAGCTAGACTGTCTCTTGCAATGGCGTTTTGCAGTCTTCTCAGCTGGCTGACTGCATATCCATTGAATGAATCGTATGCTTTTTGAGATAAAAATACATATGCGTTTTCTCTTAGGATTTTACCTATATCATTTATTGCAAATATGTCTTCCTCTCTCGTGCCTAGAATTTCTATTGTGTTTGGATTGCAATTGCACAGTAGCTCTACTATTTGCTTTAATGGGTATATAACAGTGTCTGTTATTTTATCTGTAAACGGCTTTTCTTCATATGTCATAGATAGTATTTCCTGTTTTGTAGGCAGGTAAATTCCTCTTAAATCTATATCTGAGCCCTTGTTATTAGTTCCGTATGCGTGGCTCCCACCGTAAGTTAGTAGGGCGAGCCTTTTATTTGTAAATCTGTCGTCTTCTTTTAAAAAGCTATATTCCTTTTGATTTAATAAACTCATAATTCACACTCCTCTCAACTCTTATTAGGTTTATAATAGCATAAAAAAACTCTCTTTATCCAATATATAAATAAAAAGAGTTTTTAATTAATTAAATTACTTCTAAAATTTTACCAGCTATAAAATCAAAGCTTCCATTTTCAAACTGATCTATATCGACCTTATTAGGATTTTCAAGATTATCTGTAACCAAATAAGTCTTAACACCTAGCTCACCAGATATCATATCTTCTAGTGCATTATTTCCGACCATTATAGATTCATTTGGATTAGAACCGATTTTTTCGAAAATTTCTCTATAATAATCTAAGTTTGGCTTACAGTAGTGGCTGTTTTCGAAGGTAGTCACATAGTCAAAGTCTTCTAACTTCAA
>NZ_JALEXO010000273.1 GCF_022780145.1 Intestinibacter sp. | reverse complement strand
AAGGCAATAGCAAAGGCGAAAACTCTTCAAGAAGTAGAAGATATATATGCTCCTTACAAACAAAAAAAGAGAACTAGAGCGACTATAGCTAAAGAAAAGGGATTAGAACCCCTAGCTAATTCTATTTTAGAAAAAAATATACCTGATATAAATACTGAAGTATATAAATATATAGACGCTGAAAAAGGTGTAGAAACAATACAGGATGCTATAAAGGGTGCCTTAGATATAATTGCCGAAGTAATTTCTGATGATGCAGATATAAGAAAATACATAAGGAAATTATCTATAGACCATGGTGTAATTTACACTCAAAATGCAAAAGACGAAAAATCAGTATACGACATGTACTACGACTACAGCGAGCCAGTTAAAACACTTGCCTCACATAGAGTGTTGGCTATAAACAGAGGAGAAAAGGACAACTTCTTAAAGGTTAAATTAGAAATAGACAACGATAAAGTATTAAATTATATACAAAACAAATACATAAATAAAAATAACTCAAAGAATGAATCTGAAATAATTGCAGCTATAGAAGATTCATATAAGAGACTTATATTCCCATCAATAGAAAGGGAGATAAGAGCGTATTTAACTGAAAATGCCCAAGAAAGAGCGATAAGTGTATTTGGAGAAAACATAAAAAATCTATTACTACAACCACCTCTAAAGGGAAAAGTCGTGATGGGATTTGACCCAGGGTACAGAAATGGATGCAAGATAGCTGTTGTAGATAAAAACGGAAAATTCCTAGACCAAGTAATAGTATACCCACATGAATCACGAGCAGAAATGGAATCAGCCAAAAAGAAAGTTACAGACCTTGTGAAAAAATACAGCATAGACGTAATAGCAATCGGAAATGGTACTGCATCTAGAGAATCAGAAAAAATGATAGCTGACTTAATCAAAGAGCAAAATCTTCCGACTCAATACGTAATAGTAAGTGAAGCAGGTGCCTCTATATACTCAGCATCAGAGCTAGCAGCAGAAGAGCATCCAGATATCAATGTATCTATAAGAGGTGCGATTTCAATAGGTAGAAGACTTCAAGACCCACTTGCAGAGCTTGTAAAAATCGAACCTCAAAATATAGGTGTAGGTCAATATCAACACGATTTAAATAAAAAGAGACTTACAGAGGTTTTAGATGGAGTTGTAGAGGACTCAGTTAACAGTGTCGGAGTTGATTTAAATACAGCCTCATACTCATTACTTGAACACGTATCAGGTATAAGTAAATCAGTTGCAAAAAATATAGTTACATATAGAGAGGAAAACGGCGATTTCACATCTAGAGCTCAGCTTAAAAAAGTAAAAAGACTAGGACCAAGTGCGTTCGTACAATGTGCAGGATTTATGAGAATTGCAGGGGGCAAAAATCCTCTAGACAACACAGGAGTCCATCCAGAAAGCTACGATGTATGCAAGCAAATGATAGAAATGCTAGGCTACACTATGAAGGATATCGAAAATAGAAATATATCTGATATAGACGACAGAGTTAAAAAAATCGGATTAAAACAAATAAGCAAAAAACTAGAAGTAGGAGAACCTACTCTAAAGGATATAATCCAAGAAATCAAAAAGCCAGGACGCGACCCTAGGGATGAAGGTATGAAGCCTATTTTAAGAACAGATGTATTAAAAATCGAGGACATCAAGGAAGGTATGATTTTAAAAGGAACTGTAAGAAACGTAGTCGATTTCGGAGCCTTCGTAGACATCGGAATCAAAAACGACGGGCTTGTTCACAAATCACAAATGAGCAACAAATTCGTAAAGGATCCTATGCAAATAGTTTCTGTTGGAGATATAGTAGATGTCAAGGTTATAAGTGTAGATTTAGATAAAGGTAGAGTTTCTCTATCTATGAAACTTTAATTATATACAGTAGATAAGGGGGAGAGAAAATGGAATTTAGAAAAACAGTAAAAGCAGATGTACCAAAAGTAATGGAAATAATAAACCAAGCTAAGGATTACCTTAAAGGACAAGGAATCGACCAATGGCAAAAGGGATATCCAAATGAAGAGCTTATATACGACGATATAGAAAAAGGCATAGGATATGTAATGGTTAAAGACGGGGAAGTAATAGCTACAACAGCTATATCATTTGAAGAAGAAAGTGCCTACAACAAAATACAAGAAGGTAAATGGATAACAGAAGGAGAATACTCTTCAATCCACAGAATCGCAGTAGCTAATTCACAAAAAGGTTCAGGTGTAATGGGCGAAATGGTAAAATGTGTGCAACAAATGAGCTTAGAAAGAGGAATGCACAGCATAAAAATCGATACACACGAAGAAAATCTTTCTATGCAAAAAGCAATGGAAAACAGCGGATTTAAATACTGCGGTGTAATTTATCTAGAAGGTGGACCAGAAGATGGAGACAAAAGAGTAGCATACGAAAAAGTATTCTAAAAAATTGGAGGAAAATGTGTTAGTAATAAAAAATGGAACAATAAATACAATCACTGAAGGAATAAAAAAATCAAATATATTAATTAAAGGCAAAAAAATAATAGCGATAAAAGAGGATGTAGAGCCTTTGATTTCTGAGATTGAAGCTAATGAAGTCACAGAAGCTTTAGAAGTTATAGACGCAGAAGGTAAATTTATATTCCCAGGATTTATAGATGCCCACACTCACCTAGGTCTTTGGGAGGACGGCATGGGAATGGAGGGTGCAGATGGAAATGAAGAGACAGATCCAATCACACCCCAACTAAATGTAATAGACGGAATAAACCCAATGGACAGAACCTTCAAGGAGGCATATCAAGGAGGAGTAACTTCAGTATGTACGACTCCAGGCAGTGCGAATGTAATGGGGGGACAAGCTATAGCTATAAAAACTTTTGGGAAGAGAATAGATAAGATGGTAATAAAAAATCCTGTTGCATCAAAGATAGCCTTTGGAGAAAATCCTAAATCATGCTATGGAGGTAACGACGACACTCCACAAACTAGAATGGCAATAGCGGCATTACTTAGAGAAAATTTAAAAAAGGCAGAGGAATATTTACATGATTTAAAAGATTCAGAGGAAGATGAGGAAGTGGATAAGCCAGAATACGATATAAAATTAGAGGCACTTATACCTGTTCTAAAAAAAGAAATTCCTCTAAAAGCACATGCGCACAGAGCTGATGACATGTTTACCGCTATAAGAATTGCCAAAGAATTCGACTTAAAGCTTACATTAGACCACTGCACAGAGGGACATTTAATAGTAGATGAATTATTAGAAGAAAATTATCCTCTAATAGTAGGACCATCGTTATCAGAAAGATCTAAGATAGAGCTTAGAAACTTGACCTTTGAAACAGCTGGAATTTTATCAAATGCAGGCAAGGATATCTGCCTTATGACAGACCATCCAGTAATACCGCTACAATATCTGCCTATATGTGCAGGATTAGCGGTTAAATACGGTATGAAACAAGAAAAAGCACTAGAGGCTATAACTATAAATCCAGCTAAGGTTCTAGGAATAGACGACAGAGTTGGATCTATAGAGGTTGGAAAGGATGCCGATATAGTTATTTGGGATGGAAATCCCCTTGAAATTCAAAGCAATGTTTTATACACAATAATAGATGGAAACGTTGTCTATAAAAGATAAATAACGATATAAAAAAATAATAAACAATATAAATTTATTAATATAGTTGACATACAGACATGTATTAACTATCATTATAAGTGTAATAGGAAAATAAAATAACTAGAAAATCTTCGGGGCAGGGTGAAATTCCCTACCGGCGGTATAGCCCGCGAACTATTGTTTTTACGATAGCTGATTTGGTGTAATTCCAAAGCCGACAGTAGAGTCTGGATGAGAGAAGAGAGTTGTAAATTTAAAAAATTTATTTATTATGATTGCTCATAAAACTCGAAGAAGAAGGTTCTCTCGAGTTTTTTTATTTAGCCTATAATAATTTATTTTATTGGAGGTTATATTTATGCAACAAAGTGTTAAAGTTAAACAAACAAAAATGTCTACAAGAGTAATAGCGCAAATAGGGATTTTATCAGCAATAGCTTATTTATTAAGATTTTTCGAAATACCGCTACCAATATTCCCACCATTTTTAAAAATCGATTTATCTGATGTAGTTGCAGTATTCGGTGGTATATCAATGGGACCTGTTGCAGGTTTTGTAATAGTTGTAGTTAAGAATTTATTGCAAGCGATAACAGGAAGTACAACTGGTGGAGTTGGTGAATTTGCAAATATACTTATAGCAGGGCCATATGTACTTATGATATGCTTATTCTGTAAAAAGGTTAAAAGCTACAAAAACGTATTAATAGGTGCAGTATTAGGAACAATAGCAATGGCAATCGTAGGAGCTGTAGTAGATTACTTTATAGTATTCCCATTATACGCAAAGGTTATGGTTCCAATGGAAGTTATAATTCAAATGGGAACTGTATTAAATCCTAGAGTAACTGATTTATTCAGTTTCATGATTTGGCTTGTAGTACCATTTAACATAGTAAAAGGTGCAATCATGACAGTGGTAATTTTACCATTATATAAGAAAGTTGAAAAAATATTAGCAGTTAAATAGATGATAAAAGAAATAATACCTGTCTCATAAATTTGGGACAGGTTTTTTTGAATATTTAATGTTAAAAAAATAACTAATATTTTAATATTATAAAATACTTTATAAAGCTCAATGAAAATATCTATTTTGCATAATATATAGTAAAATACTGAATTTTGAACGAAAATGGTATAATTTGGATAAAAAATGGATCTGAAAAATTTTCTATTTTTTTGAAAAAAAGTACTTGCAAAGGTGTATATATTGTTATATAATTAACAACATAAAACAAGTGTTATTTTTTTAACAATTAGGGGATAATAAAAATTTTTATATAAAGGAGAGTATAAGACATGATAGTAAAAGACATCAACACATTACAACAGAAAATGGCTGAAGTAAGAGCAGCTCAACAAGAATACGCTACATATACTCAAGATCAAGTTGACGAGATATTCTTCCAAGTGGCAATGGCAGCAAATCAAGCGAGAATACCTCTTGCAAAAATGGCTGCAGAAGAAACTGGTATAGGAGTTGCAGAGGATAAGGTTATAAAAAACCATTTTGCTTCAGAATATATATACAACAAATACAAGGATGCTAAAACTTGTGGAGTTATAGATAAGGACGACGCTTTTGGTATAACTAAGATAGCTGAGCCTCTAGGTGTTTTAGCGGGGATAATTCCTACTACAAATCCAACTTCAACTGCGATATTTAAATGCTTAATAGCTTTAAAAACTAGAAATGCTATAGTTTTTTCTCCTCATCCAAGAGCGAAAAAATCTACAATAGCAGCAGTTAAGCTTTGTCTAGATGCAGCAGTTAAGGCTGGGGCACCTGAAAATATAATCGGATGGATAGACGAACCATCTATAGAATTATCAGCAGAAATAATGAAACAAGCAGATACAATACTAGCAACTGGTGGGCCAGGAATGGTTAAGGCTGCTTATTCTTCAGGAAAGCCTGCACTAGGTGTTGGATCTGGGAACGTTCCAATAATTTTAGATAAATCTTGTGATATAAAGGTTGCAGTATCATCTGTGATACATTCTAAAACTTTTGACAACGGAACAATATGTGCATCTGAACAAGCTGTTATAGTAGATGCTTCTATATACAATGAAGTTCAAAAAGAATTCGTTGCAAGAAACGCATATATAGCTAAAGGCAATGAATTAACTAAGCTTAAAAAAGTAGTTCTTGGACCAAACGGAACAATGAATGCTAAATTAGTTGGTAGACCAGCTGTAGAAGTAGCTAGAGAAGCGGGATTCGAAGTTCCAGCTGATACTAAATTAATAATAGGTGAAGCTACATCTACTGACATAAGTGAGCCATTATCTCACGAAAAACTATTCCCAGTATTATCAATGTACAAATCAAAGGATTTTGATGATGCAGTACAAAAAGCTGACCAATTAGTACAAGGTGGTGGAATAGGACACACTGCTGGAATATATATAGATGTAGTTAATAACAGAGAAAAATTAGATAAATTCCAAAATAAAATGAAGGCTTGTCGTATACTAGTTAACACTCCATCTGCATTCGGTGGAATAGGAGATGTTTACAACTTCAAGCTAGAGCCATCACTAACATTAGGCTGTGGATCTTGGGGAAATAACTCATTCTCAGGTCAAGTTGGACCATTCCAATTATTAAACGTAAAAACAGTTGCAGAAAGAAGGGAAAACATGCTTTGGTTTAGAACTCCTGTTAAAACTTATATCAAAAAAGGCTGCTTAGGTGTTGCGATAAAAGAATTAGGACCAGAATACTACGATTTCAAAAAAGCGTTTATAGTAACTGACTCATTCCTATACGAAAATGGATATACAAAACCAGTAACTGACCAATTAGACGCTATGGGAATTCAACATGCTACTTTCTCAGAGGTTGCACCTGATCCAACGTTAAAAATAGCTCAAAAAGGAGCTGATCAATTAAGAGCATTTGAGCCAGATGTAATAATAGCAATAGGTGGAGGTTCACCTATGGACGCAGCTAAAATCATGTGGGTAATGTACGAACATCCAGAATGCGACTTCTTAGATTTAGCGATGAGATTCATGGATATAAGAAAGAGAGTTTACCAATTCCCTAAAATGGGCAACAAGGCTAAATTCGTAGCTATACCTACTTCTTCAGGAACAGGCTCTGAGGTAACTCCATTCGCAGTTATCACAGATGATGAAACTGGACAAAAATATCCACTTGCAGACTACGAATTAATGCCAACTATGGCTATAGTAGATGCGGACATGATGATGAATCAACCTAAGGGATTGACTGCTGCTTCTGGTATAGATGCTTTAACTCACAGCTTAGAGGCATATGCTGCGATGCTGCAAACAGAATTCACTGATGGATTAGCTATGCAAGCTACAAAATCAATATTTGAATATTTACCAAGAGCATATGAAAATGGAGCAAATGACCCTAAGGCTAGAGAAAAAATGGCTCATGCTTCAACAATGGCAGGTATGGCGTTTGCTAATGCTTTCTTAGGAGTTTGCCACTCATTAGCGCATAAACTAGGTGCTTACCACCACATACCACACGGTGTGGCTAATGCATTATTAATAAACCTAGTGCTAGAATTTAACGCTAGTACAGCTCCAAGAAAAATGGGTACTTTCCCACAATACGAATATCCAAACATGATAGCTAGATATGCTGAGCTTGCTGAATTTGTGGGATGCAAAGGTAAAACTGACGAAGAAAAATTCGAAGCACTACAACAAAAGATAAGAGATCTAAAGAAGGCTGTAGGAATACCTGAAACTATAAAAGAATTTGGTATAGATGAAAGAGAATTTTTAGCTAATTTAGATCAAATGGTTGAGGATGCGTTTGACGATCAATGCACAGGCGCAAATCCTAGATATCCTTTATTTGATGAAATAAAAGAAATGTACTTGAAGGCTTATTATGGGGAGGCTGAGTACGCTGAGTTAATTGGGGAAAATGAAGAAGACGACGAAGAATTTGTAAGCTAATAAAAAAATAACTACCAAGACCGGAAAATGAATAATATGTATTAAATGAAATAAGAGAGGGAACAAATCCTTCTCTTATTTTTATTGTCTAAAAAATTACTTATTAAATTTTATCTGTAAGCCTATAAATTTATAACAAACTATAATATAATAATATCTGATTCATATTTCAATATGAAATTAGATACGGAGATGAAAATAATGATAAAGAAAATATATTTAAACGAAGAAAAAGACACGAGAGAGATAGGCTTCAAGCTAGGCAAACTTCTAAAGCCAGGTAGCATAGTATGCCTAATTGGAGACCTAGGCGCAGGCAAGACTACCATGACTCAAAGTCTAGCCGAAGCACTAGAGGTAGACGACTACATCACAAGCCCAACGTTCACGATAGTAAACGAATACGAAGGCAAGATACCACTATACCATTTCGACGTATATAGAATCGGATGCAGCGATGAGATGTACGACATAGGATTCGACGAGTACATAAACGGAGAAGGTATATGCATAATTGAATGGGCGAACATAATTGAGGACATACTACCAGATGAATATTTAAAAATAGAATTGAAGTACAAGGATATGGGAAGGGAAATGACATTAATCCCTTATGGAGAAGAATATGAAAAAATAGTTGAGGAGTTGACTAAATAATGAAGATTTTGGGAATAGATACATCTTCTATGGCTGCGAGTGTGGCTGTTATAGAGGACAATAAATTAATTTGTGAATATACAATCAATACTAAAAAGACTCATTCACAAAAGCTTATGCCTATGATAGAAAATATGCTGAGTTTAAGTGATTTGAGCATAAGAGAGATGGATGCAGTGGCGATTTGCGAGGGGCCGGGATCATTTACTGGGCTTAGAATAGGTATGGCGACTGCTAAGGCTATTGCTCATGTTAATGATATACCAGTGATTGGTGTTAATTCGCTTGAGATACTTGCTGGAAACATGAACCTTTGCGACAAGAAAATTTGCTCAATACTAGATGCGCAAAGAAATCAAGTTTACACAGGTAGATACAAATACGTTGGTACAAAATTAACTGAAATAAAGGAAATAGGAATCGAGCCAATAGATGACCTACTTGAAGAATTAGCACAATCAAGTGAAGAATGGATATTAGTAGGTGAAGCAGTTTATAAATACGAAGATAAAATCAAAGAAATTGCAAACATAGAAATTCCTGCAGCATCAAACAACGTAACTAAGGCAAGTAGCTTATGTTCAGTTGCAAAAGCTAAGTTTGATGAAGGAAAGAACATCTACAATTGCTACAATATAAACCCTCTATACATAAGAAAATCACAAGCCGAAGAACAATACGAAGAAAAACAAAAGAGGTTGCAACAAAATGACAAATAAAATGGAAAACATGGACTTAGGAAACAACCCAGACATACACCATATTTTAAGTATGGCGACAGATTTAAACATGAACAATTTAATCATAAGACCTATGAGAAAAACAGACATAGACGAGGTTCACAAGGTAGAGGTAGACTGTTTTGCCGATCCTTGGTCTAAAAAATCTCTAATGGATGAGCTAAAAAACAATTTAGCGAGATATCTTGTAGCAGATTTAAATGGTAAAATTGTCGGATATATTGGGATTTGGCTTATAGTAGATGAGGGGCATATAACAAACGTGGCAGTTCACAGTGATTATAGAGGTCAGAGAATAGGAGATAGATTAGTGCACGAAATGGTCGAATTATGCAAGAAGGAAAACATATATTCAATGACATTAGAGGTTAGAAAATCAAATTTAGTGGCACAAAATTTATATAGAAAATACGGATTTAAAATGGCAGGAATAAGAAAAGAATATTACAACGATAATAAAGAGGATGCCATAATTATGTGGAATCAATTGAAGGAATTTTAATAACGAGGCGGTGAAAAAATGAAGGATATTATAACATTATCTATAGAAAGTAGTTGTGACGAGACAGCAGTTGCTATACTAAAAAACGGTAGAGAAGTGCTTGCAAATATAGTTTCAACTCAAATAGAATTACATAAAAAGTTCGGCGGTGTAGTTCCAGAGGTAGCATCTAGAAAACATATAGAAAACATCGATGCAGTTTACCAAGAAGCTCTAGATACAGCAGGAATCAAACCAGAACAAATCGACCACATAGCTGTGACTTACGGTCCAGGGCTAGTTGGTGCGCTTTTAGTAGGATTATCTTATGCAAAGGCTCTTGCATTTACTCTAGGAATTCCACTAGTTGGAGTAAACCACATGCAAGGTCACATAAACGCAAATTACATAGAACACAAGGATTTAAAACCACCATTTATAACTCTAGTAGTTTCAGGTGGACATACTCACTTAGTAGAGGTTAAGGATTACCAAACTTACGAAATCTTAGGAAGAACTAGAGACGATGCTTCAGGTGAGGCTTTCGATAAAATCTCTAGAGCGATGGGACTTGGATATCCGGGAGGCCCAATCATAGATAAATTGGCAAAACAAGGAAACAAACACGCGATAGAATTCCCGAGAGCTTACTTAGACGATTCATACGACTTCAGCTTCAGCGGACTAAAATCAGCAGTATTAAACTACCTAAACAGCCAAAAAATGAAAAAACAAGAAATCGTAGTAGAAGACGTCGCAGCATCTTTCCAAGAAGCTGTAGTAGAAGTCCTAGCTACAAAAGCTGTAAAAGCTGCCAACGAAAAGGGCTACAAAATAATAGCTCTATCAGGTGGAGTTGCAGCGAACTCAGCACTTAGAGAAAAAATCACAGACATGGCGAAGGAATACGATATAGAAATCAAATACCCAAGAATAGAATTATGTACAGATAATGCGGCTATGATAGGCTGTGCTGGATACCATAATTTTATAAATGGTAAAATTGACGATATGTCATTAAATGCTGTGCCTAACTTGAAGATAAATATTAATTAATGTAAGGTTTATTGAAATGAGTGTAGATGAAATCAGACAGGCTAAGGACGAACTTATTAGAATGAGTAATGATGATACTCAACGTGAATTATATGAAATGAGAGCAAAAACTTTAAAAGATAAAGTAAGTGCATTGAATGAAGCTGAAAGAA
>NZ_JALEXO010000237.1 GCF_022780145.1 Intestinibacter sp. | reverse complement strand
TTATAGGACCTTTTGACCTATCAATTTCTATGGGTATTCCAGGCCAATTTGATAATCCAGAATTTTTAAAAGCCGTAGAAAGAATTTTAGCAGCTTGCAAAAAATACAATAAGATTTCTTCTGTATTTACTGGAAGATTTGATGATATCGATAAATACTACAAACAAGGCTTTGATATAGTTACTTATTCATTAGACGCAAATATTTTAGTAGATGGATTTAAAAATATAGTCGATAAAGCTAAAGGCGAATAATCAAATCCATATAAAATACGAAAGCTTTTTGGGGATGTAATCATCCCCTCTTAAACTTTTTGAACTAGTAACAGTTTTGTAATCATATTTTTGATTCAATATAATTGACAATATCGAGTATCGATATTATACTTTAATTATAAATATCGATACTCGATATTATATTTTAAAAAGGAGGCAAGTATGGCTAGAAAACAGTTTCAAACTCTGTCTGAACCTATGTATTACGTACTTCTAGCGCTTACTGAAGAATGCTGTGGAGTCGACATCATGAAAAAGGTTGAAACTATTTCAAACGGAAGAATTCGAGTAGGACCTGGTACACTATATACTCTACTTAGAAAATTTCAGCAAGCTGGATTAATAAGAGAAACATCCGTAGAAGGCAGAAAAATAAGCTACATTATAACCGACGATGGTATAAACACATTAAAAAAAGAATACGACAGACTCCTAGTTATGGTCAACGATGTCAAGAATTTTTTAGACAGAAATTGATAAAAACTATTAATTCCATCTAAAAAGGAGGTCCCTATATGAAAGTAGGAAAAGATAAATTAATAAAATTCGTTTTATTTAGAGAAAATGATTGCTCTGCATTAGAGCTTTATTTAGAAGAAATGGCACAAAAAGGATGGATGTTTGATTCTGTATCTCCTATTATGCACCTTCTTCAATTTAAAAAGTGTAAACCCCAAAAAGTTAAATTCTGTGTAGATATTCGTGAGGAATTCTCAAAAGATTTTATGTCAGAGTTCAACCTTCCTCAATATATAGATATGTGCGAACATGAAGGTTGGAAACATATAACAGATGTATCTAGTTTTACCTCTGCCATTGGTTCTTCATCTAGTTATCAAGTATTTATTTCTGATGATATAAATACACCAGATATACAAACTGATGACAAATTAAAGCTAGAGCCTATATTTAAATCAAGTGTGCAAAACATAATAATCAGTATAATTCTTATGATTTATAGTATTTACAATATAAAATCAACTTACTCTACTGATTTTGAAATGCTTAACTGGGCTTTTTTATCTATAATAATAGCTCTAATTCCATATATCAATTATATAATAGAAAGTCTTATTTGGTTTTTTAGGGCTAAAAAAAGTTTAAGTGAAAATAGACCCATTAGGTATGTAAGTTTAAATTCACTAAAATTAAAAACTACTATAATAGATTTAATTATTTTGATGTTTCTAATTTGTATTTTATTTTTTTACACTTTAATACATATGGATACTTCAGTTCAATTTTTTATTTTAAACATTCTAAAAGCAATAAACTTAATAATTTTTATCTTTGGTTTTGTATTTTTAATCGAAGTTATAAGAGAAAATATAGTTCCAATAGATAAAATCAATAAATAACATATATTAATATCAAAAGTAATTCAGGGGGAGGTATTAAAAATGATAAAATTTATAGCTTTAAGAGAAAATGACTGCTCTACATTAGAACTATATCTATCTAAAATGGCATCAAAGGGATGGATGCTTAAAAACATAAACTTAAGATATTTCTTTAAATTTGAAAAATGTGAACCTAAAGATATAAAATTCTGTGTAGATATTTTTGATGGTCCTTTTAAATCTGATCCACAAAGCAGAGTAAGTGTTCCCGAATACTTAGAAATGTGTAAAGCCTCAGGCTGGACAAAAATAGATGAAACTCATAAATATCAAGTTTTTTACAACGATGACGGCAATTTCACACCAATACAAACTGATGACGAGTTAAAATTAAAGCCTATATTCAAAAAAACATTGTTATTTACGATTATATTTTTCTTATTTTTCTTCAGACCTGCACTTTTATCTAGTTTGTTAAATTTAGATATAAGTACAATGTTCACTGATTATGATACATTATTAGAAGCATTAATGACTGTATTTTTCCCAGCAGGATTATTTGTATATATACTAGGCTGGTGCACAGAAAATATAATATGGATAATTAGAGCTAAAAAGAGTTTAAGAAATAATACTGAAATTAGATATCCTAGTATTTTATCTTTGAGAATAAGATCTGGACTTAAAGCGACAATTTTACTATCTCTATTCTCAGTTTTTATAGTATTATTTGCTTCTGTCTTTTCAGTTTTACCTTTTTATATAACTGCGGTTTTAGATTTAATATTACCTATAATTCTATGTATACTTTCTATAATATTGATCATTGAAGTAATAAGAGAAAACATAGTTCCAATTGATAAAATCAACAAATAAATCTGAAATATAAATACATTTTATTAGTTAATATCTCAAATTCTTACAATATATAGTAAGGATTTGAGATATATTGGAGGTGAAATCATGAGAATAGGTAAAAATAAACTATTTAAATATATTCCTTTTGAAGATATTGATTGCCCTGCACTCAGTCTCTATCTTGAAGAAATGGCTTCTAACGGATGGTTACTATATGATATAGTCGCAGGTATATCTAAATTTAAAAAAACAAATCCTCAAGAAATAAAATTTTCAATCGATATATTTGACGAAGATGCAAATTCAAAGAAACAATACAAAGAATACTTAGAAATGTGTAGTGCTGCTGGATGGGAACATATTTGTTCTTTTTCAAAATGCCAAATATTTTGTACAAAAGATAAAAATGCGATACCAATTCAAACTGATTTAAATCTAGAATTAAAAAATATGGTTGGCAATGTACTTTTTTTTATAGTAATGCCATTACTACCACTTGTTCCAGCATTTATATCTAATGTAAATCTTCAATATTCTATCAACAATATCGTCAATATTAACAATGCTAATATAAGTGACTTTTTTTTATCAATATTATTAATTGTATTTTTTATAGCTGCTTTTCTAAAAGTGATTATAGAAATAATAATAAACACAACCTGGTTTTTTAAAACAAAAAAATCATTAAAAAATAATAATGAGATCAAATATATTGGTCTAAAATCCTTCAAAAGCAAAATGAATATTCGCAATTATTTTATTATATATTGCTTAATAATACTCATACTCATGCTAGTTCCTGAAAATTATTATTCTCCTATCTATATGTATTGCTCATGCGTATTGATTGTTATTTTAACTATATCCATCTCAATTATGTCAATCGTATATTTTGCAAGAACCTTAAAAGAAATTTAGCGAAAAAATAGTGTGTGATAAAATCACACACTATCTTTTTTTATAACCAATGAATTCTTATTTTTTACTTAACTAGTTATATAATATTAATAACTCTCTCTCACATTTCATTTGATTATGTATATATATTAATATTTAGTTTTATCGATTTAATAATCCCTAGAATAATCCAGATATTACTCCGTTTTCATCAACATCGATCTTTTCAGCTGCTGGAACTTTTGGAAGTCCTGGCATCTTCATTATTTCACCAGTTAATGCAACTACGAATCCTGCACCTGCAGATATAGTTACTTGTCTAACTGTTATTCTAAATCCTGTTGGTCTACCTAATTTAGTTTGATCATCTGTTAATGAGTATTGAGTCTTAGCCATACAAACTGGAACTCCACCGAATCCTAGATTTTCTAAGTTAGCTAATTCTTTTTCTGCTTCTGGAGTATAATCTACACCATCAGCTCCATATATCTTAGTTGCTATTGCATTTATTTTTTCTTTTAATGTATAGTCATCTGGGTAGCAGAATTGGAAGTCATTTGGTTCATCACATAATCTTATAACTTCTTTAGCTAATTCTATACCACCTTCGCCACCTT
>NZ_JALEXO010000321.1 GCF_022780145.1 Intestinibacter sp. | reverse complement strand
TACAATTATTTTCATAAAAATAATTATTTTCTAAGCTATTACACACTTCAAGCTTTTCAAAATTTCTATGATCTCTCAATATATCATATTCTCGTAGATTAAAATAATCGTATCTTATATATTTAAATCTTTCAGATAAATTTATGTTCCATGTTACATCTATGTGGTACCATTTTTTATTTATCTTAACCATATTCCAAGCATGGCTCTGCTTAGGTGCGTACTCATTCCACGAATCTCCTAGAACTACATTACAGTTAATTCTAGCCAAATCGCACATATGCTTAAATGCCTTAGATATTCCATCACATACAGCCTCTTTATTGATAAAGCTTCCCACAATAGTATGACATTCTACATCATTTAAATCGTGATTGTATTTGTACTTTATACTGCTAGTCAAGCATCTATGTATATACCTTTCTCTCTCCAGCTTTGAAGGCATAGTTTTTATCTTTTCTTCAAAAGGCTTCAAAATAGAATTTATTTTAGACTTTATATTCTTAGTCTTCTCCCTATCATAGACGTATATCGGCTTTATCCAGACATGCTTGTCTATGTTATAGTATGCAATTTGATAGGGATTGACATAAAACATCATAGGATTATCATTTATAACCATATAATAGATGTCTTTTACAAATTCTGTTTTTCCTTTTACTGTAATTTTTTCTTCAAAATTTTCTAATGAAAAATAAATTTTCTTATAAATTTCTCTTCCTTCTTTATTCAGCTTACTAAAATAATATTTCATAGTATTTTCCTTATTCTTCAGCTTCCTCTACTACATTAGAGCTAATCCAGTATCCATCTTCACCTTGTATGTAAACCTCGTACCAAACTCTCTCAGGCTTTGTTATTGCCTTACCTGTAGTATATAGAGTATCTCCTTTATTAACTGTCATCTCTACATCTGAATTTATATTTGCTCTATCTCTGATATTTGCAGCCTCCTCAGTTACAGTTATAATTTTAGGAACTACATTTATAACAGAGCTACTTATCCATCCTTTTTCATTGTATAAATTTACTTCATACCAAACTTTGCCATCGTTTGTATATGATTTTCCAGTTAAATTTAATACTTCATATTTTTCAACTATTCTAATTGATTCTGAGTCCTTATTTGCCTCTCTTCTTATATTGGCAGCATCTGTCTTTACGCATCCAAATTTCTCGTCGTAAATTTTATCAGATATAAATTCTACTGCATTTCTTGAAAGTATATGATAAATACTAATGTGATCATATACTAATCTAGGCTCAAATACACCACTGATTATGAATATAACAATAAATAAAGCAGACCACTTTGCTATCGTTTTATTTTCTTCCTTTATAGTAGATGGTATACTTTTCATTTTAACCTGTAATGTATCGAATTTTTTTTCATAGTCTTGAATTAATGTATAAGTAGCATTATAATCATCCAAGTTCTTAACTGAGCCCGACGATACATTTTTTAAAGTAAAATCCACAGCACCTTTTAAATTTATATATTTATTGTAGGTACTTCTTCTATCCAATTTAACCTTCAAATCCTTTAAATTTCTAAATGTCCCTTTTAATAGACGTATTCCGCAAAAAACACCAAATATATCTAAAACCAACATTTTTTTATAAACATAGCCTTCTTTTAATAAAAGTAAATATGATACCATCATAAATATACATCCAATAATTATAAATAGATTTATAAAAGCAGACCCAAATAATTTCAGTGGTTTCAATTGTGAAACACTGTTTCTGTAAAATTGTATAACATTATCTGTCTTTTTATGTATTAAATCTAATTCATATTCTAGTTTTTGTATTTTATTACTATTTATTGTAGTTTGTCTTTTTTGATTTTTATTTGTGTCTGTATTATTTTTTTTATTATCTGCCTTTTTTGTCGTAGTCTTTTTTATAGTTTCCTTGATATTATTTTTAGAATTAGCCTTTTTTTCTTGAGCTTTTATTTCTTCTATGCTGATCATTTTATCTGTCCATTTTAATCCATAAGAAAAACAATTTAAAAGATATTCGATTCTAGATTTATTTATTTCATTAGCTTCAAAAATATTTCTCGCTTTTTTCTTTTGCTCTTCTCTATCTAGATTCTTTGTTTCAGCTTCGATTAAAGGTTTGATTGCTCCACTATTAATCGCATCTAACACCCAATTTATCTTCATCTTTTCCTTTGGTATAAGATCGGTTAATAAGGAATATACGATTTTTTCATTTTGAAATGTTTCTACCCCTAAATGTTCATATATATATCGCAAGGACTCGCTTAAGTTTTTATCCCTTCCCATATACATTTTTCCTCCAAATTTTAATAAGTTTTACATATTCTCTCATAATTCTATATTATATGATACTTTAAAATAAACCGATTATCAATATTTATTTGATTGATTTTTGTAATAAAATTTCGCCTTATAAATTATCGTAATTAAAAGGAAATCGAGACCAAAATAACAATATTTCGCCTCAATTTCCCAATTTAATATCTTATAAATTGTCAATTTACTAATTTAATACATACCTCTCTCTTTTACAGTCGCCTTTTCTCGTATTTGATCTGAATACGCAGAATCTATATGCATCATATCCATAAATTCTTGCACTGAATTAAATCCTCCAAGCATAGTTCTAAGAGATATCGCTTTATCTGCTATTTCTTGAGTTACTCCTGGAAGCTGTAGTAAGTCATTTACAGAGCAATTGTTTATGTTTATTGTACCATCAGTGTTTACTGAACTATCGCTATTTTTCTTGCTGTAAGATATATATTCACTATTATCTAGAATTTCTTCATTTCCTTTAACTATAGATTCATCGTAATATTCTTTAAGTTCTTCATCCTTCGTATCATAATCTCTGTAGCTCATTTGAGAATGGTACGTACTGTCGAGATGGGTATCATTTCCACTACTTTCTATGTAGTCTTTTCCTTTATATTGTTTTTTTACATGCTTTCTTAATTCTTCTAGTTCTTGTTCTTCTACTCCATTATTAAGAAGGTAATCTCTTCTAATAAGATATTCCTTTCTAACTAAAAATGAGTGAATCAATCCTATCAATAAACTAAGAAGCCAGACTAATGCAAAAATCATACTCATATCATAAGAAGATATACATATTAAAACTATTGATACTGCATAAATTAAGAAATATACTACAGCTGTAACCTTCCATTTTGTAGTTCTAGTTTTTGTTCCAATATAAAGAAATGATATAAATGGAAGTCCTAAAAAAGAGAATATTATCCATATAGAATTTAAAAGCTCCCATATCAAGCCTCGTCTTGTTACCATAGCCATTTTATCACACCCTTTCAAATAATTATTTTTACTATTTTTCTATTTAAGCCTTCTGCCATCTGTGTTATTTGTAATTCTTTGCTAAAAGAAAATTTCATATAAATATCCTCCCGTTATTTTTAATATACAATTCATATATAAATTTTATCACATTACAATAATATTTATAAATATTATTAAAAAATATTCTTTATATAGCTAAAAAAATAAAATTGAGGTCATATTACAATAACCTCAATTTTATTAATTATAACAAGCCACAAAATGATTGTC
>NZ_JALEXO010000257.1 GCF_022780145.1 Intestinibacter sp. | reverse complement strand
AAAAAAGACGGGGAAAATTTCTTATTATACAAAGGTAAAAACGGTACTTGGATAACAGCCGTAACAATTGCAGGTCTTGCTATAGGCGGTGCCTCAACTATAGGTATAGCACAAAATGCGTTCGTCGCAGGTCTATCTGCTGGTTGGTACAATGTAGCTTGGGCTTTCGGAGCTATCATGGCGAGCTTTTTAGTTGTTAAACGCTTTAGACATAGTGGTCATAATACAGTAACAGGACTAGTTCAAGATTTATTCGACAAAAAAGCTGGTATTATGATGACAATAGCTATGGTTCTAATTCAATGTACAATAATAGCACTTCAATACATAGCAGGTGGATCAATACTTGCAAGTTTACTACCAGACATATTCAATATAACTACAGGAACATTCTTCAGTTTCTTAATATTCATGCTAGTAGCCTTTGTAGGTGGTATGGGATCTGTTAGTTTAAGTAATATTATAAATATATCATTAATTTATTTTGGAATCATAGTAGCTTCATTTATGGTATTTTTCAACCAAGGTGGATGGGATGCAGCGTTACAAATGGCTAGCACTTCTACAGATGTTCCATATTTAAGCTTTACAGAAGGTATGGGTATACCAGCAATTATAGCTTGGCTTATAGTTATGTGTGGTAATACAAACTCAATCCAAGGTGTTATACAAATAGGTCTTACATCTAAAGACGATAAATCAGCAGTAAATGGATTTAGACTAGGTGCTTTAATGATGATACCAATAGGTTTCTTATGTGCAATGTTAGGTATAGCATCAAAGGCTTTAATACCTGGTGTAGATGCAACTTTAGCATTACCAATGATAATATTATCACTACCACCAGTAATAGCAGGTCTTACATTATCAGCTCTATGGGCTGCAGATATGTCAACTGCTTGTAGTATGTTAATCGGTTGTTCAACAACAGTCAGTCAAGATATATTCTTCAAAACAAATGCTGGTAAAAAAATGAAGGATAAAGCCTTCGTGATAAATAAAGTTATAATACTTGTTGTAGGTTTCTTAACTTATATATTATCTTCTCAATTAGGTTCTATATTAAATGCCATGAAGGTATGTCTATCTATGGCAATAGGAACTTCAATAGTTGTACTTGGAGGATTATGCTTCTCTAAATTCGCTAGTAAAAATGCAGGATTTATGACAATATTAGTATCAGTACTATCTGCTGGAGTATGGCTATTTGTACCAGCTATCAAAAATGTATTCTCAGATGTAGGATATTTAATGGTATTGACTACAGGTATAACATTTATAGTAGTTAGTTTATTCGACAAAAACAAGGTCAATCAGCTAGACTACGAAGAGGATAAGGTTGTAAACGATTAATTTTTAAAAAATTTATTTTATACAGAAAGTGCTTTAAAATGTAAAGATTTTTAAAGCACTTTTGTATTTTTATAATACTATTGATTTTTATAGCTAAGATTTAGTAGAATAAATATTGATATTATAAATTGTATAAATTAGTAAATATAAGTTATAATTATTATATGAACAAAATTTGAACTAAATATTTAGGAGGTAATTCTATGCAAAAAGAATTCATTGAAATTAAACAACTTTATAGAAATAAAGAAGAGTACATAGATAAAACTGTAAAAGTTGCTGGATGGATAAGAACATCTAGAATGTCTAAAAACTTCGGATTTATAGAATTAAACGACGGTACTTTCTTTAAAAACATGCAAATCGTTATAGATGAAAAATTAGACAACTTCAAAGAAGTAGGTAAATTACCAATAAGTACATCTTTATTAGTAGAAGGTACATTAGTTGCAACTCAAAATGCAAAACAACCAGTAGAAATACAAGCTACAAAAATAACTGTAGAAGGCGAATCAGATAGTTCTTACCCACTACAAAAGAAAAGACATACAGTTGAATACTTAAGAACTATAGCTCACTTAAGACCTAGAAGTAATCTGTTCTCTGCAGCTTTCAGAGTTAGAAGTGTCGCAGCATATGCTATACATAAATTCTTCCAAGAAAGAAACTTCGTATACGCTCACTCTCCAATCATAACAGGTAGTGACTGCGAAGGTGCTGGAGAAATGTTCAGAATCACAACTTT
>NZ_JALEXO010000228.1 GCF_022780145.1 Intestinibacter sp. | reverse complement strand
TATAGAAGAACTTAATTTTTCAATAGAACCTCCTATTTCTGTTCTATTTGATTGCTCGTTTTTTCTAGATTCTTCTCTATTTATTGTCAATTCTTCTCTAAGTGTCTTCTCTACTGAAATCAACTTCTGATCCATATTTCTTTGGATAGGATCCATATCAACACCTTTAGGTTTAATTGTTACATAAATATCTACAACCAATAATATTACAATCACAATCAATAAAGCTTCTACCATTTTAGCTACTCCTTTCCTTTTATTTACAGTATTATATTTTAACATTAACATAAAATCTATACTATTTTAATATACTAAATTTAATCTTAACTTAAAAAAGCTATCGATAATTTCTTATCGATAGCTTGTAATACTCAAACTTTCATTAATTTATATAGCAAGACTACTATTCATGTTCAATTAATCCATAACCGCCATTTTCACGTTTATAAACTGTTGAAATTTCGTCTGTGTCTATGTTTCTAAACATATAGAAATCATGTCCTATTAATTCCATTTGTAATACAGCTTCTTCTGCGCTCATTGGTTTCATATCGAATTTTTTACGTCTTTCAATAACTATATCGAATTCACCACTTTGTTCTTCCTTAGCGTCAGTTTCAATATTTTGGAATCTAATACTTTCTTGTCCTTTAGCTTGATATTTTCCTTTTAATTTGTTTTTGTATCTTCTTAATTGTTTATTAAGTTTATCATAAACAACGTCAATTGCTGCGTATAGGTTTTCTTCACTATCTTCAGCTCTTATTATAGGTCCATTTATAGGGATGATTGTCACTTCTATTTTTTGTTTTGCTTTTCTAGCACTTACAGTAACCTTTACTTCTGTGTCTTCGTGAAGATAACGGTCTAATTTACCTAATTTGTCTTCTACAGCCCCTTTGATACCATCTGTAAGCTCTATTTTCTTTCCTGTTATTAATATTTTCATAAGAACAGCTCCCTTCACTACGTAAAGTTCATAGGTTCATATTTATGTACTTCACTATTATGATAAATTTTTTATGTTTTATATTATATTCTCCATTCGTTTTAAATATCCTTTTAATTTTTAATTTTTTTTTAATATATTTTTCAATATAAATTTGTACGATAAAACATTTTGTCTAAATGTGAATTAAATTGTACACAAACCCTGTGTATAATGTGGATAACTTTGTTGATAAGTCTATAAATACCTATTTTGCAACGTTCTATCAAATTGATATATTCACAGCACATATGTTTTTCTGTGGTTAACATTTTATATTTTCATCCAATTTCAGTATCTTCTTTGTATAAATTAGTCTTTGGGAAAACAATAGTAACTCGTGTGAATTTTTTATATACAGATTCTATATCTATACTTAAATTCAAGCGGTCGCATAGCTTCTTGCAGAGATATAGACCGATTCCCGTAGAGTATTCTTTATTTCTATCAGTTCCAGTAAATCCATAATCGAATACTCTAGGCAAATCACAATCTCTTATCCCCTGTCCATTATCTTCAATGACCAGGACAATTTTATTTTTTTTATTTAAGCTGTATATTTTAATCAACTTATCCTCTTTATCCATATATTTTATAGAATTTTGTAAAATCTGACCTATTATAAATACTAACCATTTTTCATCTGTATAAACACAATTCTGTAAATTATCTATATCTAAGCATATTCTATTTTGCATTAAATTCTCTCTGTAATCCATGATGACTGTATGAACTAGATCCTCCAAGCTTATTTTCCTTATAAAGTAATCCTTCTCGACACTATCGCTTCTAGCGTAAAACAGCATTTGCTCTACAAAATTATTAATTTTGTTTACTTGACTTTTTATATTCATATCCTGTCTGTTGTCACACAATAATGAAATCGCCGATATCGGAGTTTTGATTTCATGTACAAAGCTCTCTATGTAATCATGGTAGTCTCTTATATCGCTTTCTAAATCGACAATTTTATCATTCATAGATTTACAAGCCTTTTTCAAAGCATAGTAGTATGCCTTGTTCTTGAAATTTTTAGGCTTTTTCAAAATCTCCGCTATTAAATATTTTTCCTCTAGGTTATCTACTATAGATATTATCTCATCGTACTCCTTCTTTTTCATTGAGTATGAAACAAAAAGATACACCATCATGCCTAATATCCAAATCACATCTAAGATTACAACTGCTTCAATAGGAAGTTCAAATAATTTAAAATATATAGATATCAAAAAAATCACAGAAACCTGAAATATCACAAACCAAATTCTCTCTTCAATATAATCTATAAACTTCATATACTATAACCCCTACCTCTTACAGTTTTTATAAAATCCTTAAGTCCTATATC
>NZ_JALEXO010000209.1 GCF_022780145.1 Intestinibacter sp. | reverse complement strand
TATATATAGTTGCATCTGCAACTGGTTTACCATCTAAATCATTTACATATATCTTACCGTCAAAGCCTACTACCATTTGGTCAGCTTTTATTGTAAGTGGTGCAAGAACTTCTATACTTTCTTGACCTGTTGAGAAAGATTTTGTATATCCTTCTTCTTGGTCAGTATTGTAAGTTATTAGTCCTTTTTGGGCACTATATGTAAATACAGAACCTTTCTTAAGTTCTTTAGGAACTTTAAAGCTTATTGTAGCTACGTTTTGTTCGCCAGTTTGTGTAGAAACGCCTTCTTTTCTAGTAGCGTTTATTTTTATTACACTGTCTTTAGCATCGTAAGTTGCAGTTCCATCGAAGTCATCGTTAAATTTAACTTCGTAATCTTTGAAATCTTTGTTGACTTTGATTTCTGTTTCAACTGCATCTATTTCTTCTATTTTTTGTGCTTTTAATCCTAAATCATAATTTTTATTTAAAACTGGATTGCCTTCAGTTATTGGTGATAATTCTACTGTATTGAATTCTTGGTCACCTTGTACATTGAAGTATCTAGTTTCAGTTGTTTCGTTACCAAATTTATCACGAACTAAAACTTTTATAGTATGTTTTCCGTTTGATAACTTAGCATCGTATAGATTGATTGCATTATCTCCAGGTACATTTACGCAGTTCTTTTCAGAAGTCATATTAACTCCATCTAAGTACATACGAACTGTATCGTAATCTATACCACTAGTATTTTTATTTTCAACATCGCTGTATAATGATTTGAAATTAATTGTGTTAGTATTTATAGTCATACCATTTTTAATTTCAGTATCATTAGCAGTTATACTGTCTACAACTGGATTATCTATATCGTCTTTATTAGCTCCATATACGAATTGTAAGTTATCGATATATAATGATCCTTTACGTTGAGCTTGTGGAACTTCAACCATATCATAGCTTCCATCGGCTTTAGTTTCACCTCTAGTGTAGAAACCTTGTTGAGTTCCAGGAACGTACATAACTCTTATTGCTTGTCCTTTTCTCATCTTGAATGGTCCAGATACACCTGCTTTGAATTTAGCTTCAACGTATTTCCATCCATTCCAGTCTATACCACCCATTTTACCTTGTGATATATTAGTTTCTTCAGTAAAGTCAAGTCTAATTAAACTGTTGCTACCATCGTCTAATTCAATTCTTAGCCATAGATTAGGAGTTCCTTCTGGAGCATAAACCCACATACCTATACCTGTTGGGTTACCTTCTATTGGTTTACCTGCTTCAGTAAATCCAACATAAACACCATCTGTAGCTGCACCTACATCTGAGAAATCATAATCAATTTTCAAAGCATGACTTCCGAAACGTACAGGTTCTCCACTATCTAAATCAATTACTTTAGCATCGTCTTTAGCACCTCTACCATAATCGCCAAGCAATAATAAAGAGTTTGTATCGTTAGCATCTCTTGTTATACTGAAGTAATCTTCGGCTTTTATAGTATTTCCTTCTTCGTCAGTTTTATCTTCAAAATCTAAAACTACTGAAGGAAGCTTACCTATAACTAAGTTAACTGTACCTTGAACACTTTCATCATAAACACAAGTTGCAGTTGCAGTACCGTTTATTGTTTCAGAATCTGATGAAGTAAATATATTTCCTTCAAAAGAACCTAATTTTTCATCACTTAAAGTCCACTTAAAGTCTCCATCCTTGTAAATTACATCTCTACCTTTGTATTTTACATTGATAGCTAAATCTGTACTCTTGCTAAATCCTAAACTAACTTCATCATTAGCAAATGTTATACTATCTGGTATTGCAATTACGATAGAAGTTGTTCCTACTATTTTTCCTTCACTCATTAAATTAACTTTAACTTCACCAGCAGTACCATTTGAAGTAAATTCACCATTAGAATCTATTGTACCGTATTTACTATCTGCTAATTTCCAAGTTGCATCACTTGGTAAAGGAGCTTCTCCACCAGCTGAGTCTACACCTTTAGCTTCAAATTTAACTGTTGATTTTGGTGTGTAAACTAAGTTATTAGGAGAAAGTGAAGCATGGTCAAATTGACCTGTTGGTTTAGCTGTAGATACTATAAGTATTGAACTACTTACATATCTTTCAGAACCATCTGATGGATAGTTACGACATGCAAATTCACTACTACCTTCGTATTTTGAAGCATAAGTAGAAGATCCACCACCATCTAGGTTAAGAACTGTCTTACATCCCATACCTATCATCATTTCTGCTATTTCTTTGTAAGTACGTCCACAAGATATTGGATAGTTACGTCCATGTGTAGTAAAAGTAACTACTGAACCATTTTCTCTTATACCAATAGCAGTTCTAGAATAAACTATATTTTGGTATGTATTATTTGGGTCAACATTTACTTTTCCATCTTTAACTATTAAAACGTCTCCACCAACAGCTGATTCTACATCATTTAATGGTACATTTCCTTCTCTTATTGCAGCTGTTCCGTCTTTTAGTATAGCAAAATATGGACGACCATTAGCATTTTGATATACTTTTCCTTCCATAACAAGCGCACCTAAAGGTTGTCCTGTTGACATGTTGTAGAAATCGGCATTTATACCTGCTACAACATTGTAGCCAGCCTTTTCAGCTGCTTTTGCTTGTTCAGTGACTCTTTGCATTTTCCACTTAGAGCCATTGTAATCAGCATATCCTGCAATGATTTTTGTTGTAGATGTACCAGATAGGTCTACATCGCAAAAATAATCAATGTTTTGATTAGTTCCTGATTGATTGTTTGTTATAATTTCACTTTCTGTTATACCTGGAGCTAACTTTTTGTCTGTGTTTGATATAACATAAGTTCCATCAGGAGGTGTGATACTTGCAGCCGCTACTACACTAGCATCTGTTCCCACTAATGCGATAACCATTAAGAAAACTAGTAATCTACTTAAAAGTTTTTTGTTAGATTTTTTTCGCAAATCTAATCCTCCCCTCTTTATTTATTAAAAGGAGTGTAAAAACACCTCTTTATAATATATAATACAACATAAATATCCATTTTTTACCTATTTTTTTATATTTTTTTGAAAAATAATGTTTTTTTTATTTTTTTCTTTTTAAATACTTGATAAATAATATAATCTCTATTTTTTCTTTTACAAATATTTAACAAAATTTTAGTTGTATTTTTCTGTCATACACAATATAATATACTAAAATAAAAAAGTTTCCCTTGAAGGGGAGTAGCTTTCACTCTGTGATAGTCAATCGTCATTTCGGATTTTATCCCGGTTGACTAGCGAGTACATAAACTTGTTAGCAAGACCTTCAAAGTAGATTAGTCATGATCTACTTCGGAGGTCTTTTTTATTTAAAAAATTTTAAATATTGGAGGAATATGCATGTTTTACAAAAAAAATTCAGATCAAGTTTTAAATGACCTAGATAGTAATTTGACTGGATTGTCAAAAGAAGAAGCGAAATTGAGATTAGATAAGTACGGTTTTAATCAATTAAATGAAAAGCCTAAAAAACCAACTTGGAAGCTATTTTTAGAAAGCTTTAAAGACCCATTAGTAATAATACTTTTAAT
>NZ_JALEXO010000193.1 GCF_022780145.1 Intestinibacter sp. | reverse complement strand
CATATATAAATTTTATCACATTACAATAATATTTATAAATATTATTAAAAAATATTCTTTATATAGCTAAAAAAATAAAATTGAGGTCATATTACAATAACCTCAATTTTATTAATTATAACAAGCCACAAAATGATTGTCGTTTATCTTTTTTAATTTTGGAGATGATTTTAAGCATTTATCACTTTTTAAATTACATCTACTGTAGAACTTACATCCACTGTTAAGTAGTGTTCCTTCTTCAATCGATATATCTGGTATTTTCCAATCTATATCACCTATTGGAAAAATCGAATCGACTAATAGTTTTGTATAAGGATGCATAGGATTACCTATAATCTCTTTTGCCAATCCAGCCTCTACTATGATTCCTTTATTTAAAACTATAATTCTATCGCATAATAATTCGACTAAAGCCAAATCGTGGCATATAAATAAATATGTGATGTCTTTTTTTTCTTTTAATTCGTTCAATAGAGATATTATCTGTCCCTGAATAGATACGTCTAAAGCACTCGTTATCTCATCACAGACTAAGATAGTTGGGTCTACAGAAAGTGCCTTTGCTATGGCTGCTCTTTGACATTGACCACCGCTTAATTCACTTGGGTATTTATCAGCACATTTCTCTTCTAATCCGACTAAGTTTAGTAGCTCCTTTATTTTAATTTTTCTATTCTCTTTAGGAATTTTATTGTTTTTAAGTAGCTCATCTATGCTTTTTCCTATTTTCATCCTAGGATCAAAACACCCAACTGGATCTTGGAATACCATTTGAATATCTTCGTATATTTTTCTAAGCTCTCGTCCCTTTAAATTTGTAATCTCTTTGTTTTTTAGAATAATTTGACCTTCTGTAGGTTTTTCGAGGCGAGTTATCTGCTTGGCAAGTGTGCTTTTTCCACTTCCACTCTCTCCGACTATCCCGAAAAACTCACCCTTTTTTACACTAAAGCTGACGTCGTCTAACGCCTTAAATTCTTCGCCATTTTTAGAGTATGTCTTTGTTATATTCTTTACCTCAAGTATTGTTTCTTTGTTATTTTCTAAATGATTTATCATAAAGCTATGTCCTCCATCAATACTTCACAAAGACTCCAATGGCTGTCATTGTAATATTTAGGATCTTGATTTGCTGTTCTACAAATGCTAGAAGCGTACTCGCATCTATCTGCAAATGCACATCCTTCCTTTCTATCTGTAAATTTGAAAGGATTACCGCCTATGCCTTTAGGAATACCTCCGTTTATAACTGGTACTGATTTTATCAAGGATTTAGTGTAAGGATGCTTAGGATTGTTAATAATGTCAAATTTATCTCCGTATTCCATCATTTGCCCGCCGTATATTACACCTATTTTATCAGCCATATAAGATACAACTCCTATATTGTGACTGACTAAAATTATACTCGTGTTCAGCTTTTCTCTCATTTTCATAAGCTCTCTTACAACCTGCGCTTGGACTGTTACATCTAGTGAGCTAGTCGGTTCATCCGCCAAAATCAATTTCGGCTCAAGCATCATAGATAGAGCTATTGCAACTCTCTGATTCATGCCCCCACTTAGCTCAAATGGATAGCTATTCCAGACTCTCTCTCCATCTGACAACCCCAAGAACTTAAAGGTATCTAGGGCTTTTACTTTTATCTCTTCTTTTGAAATATCTTTATGGCTTCTTATAGTTTCGATGATTTGTTTGCTTATTTTTCTAATCGGATTAAAAAACTCTAGCGGATTTTGAAATATCATAGAAATTCCATTTCCTCTGATATCTCTATATTCTTTTAAAGACAAGGATGTTATATCCTTGCCTTCAAAAGCTATAGTCCCAGATTGAATAGAAGCGTTGTTACCTAATAATCCTATTATAGATTTAATTAAAGTGCTCTTTCCACTTCCACTCTCTCCGACTATTCCGATTATTTCACCCTCATTTACACTCAGATTTATATTATTTAAAATATTTACATCGCTATAAGAAACACATAGATTATTTAAATCTAGTATGCTCATTTGTCCTCCTATCTACTATTCATCTATAGATAAATCTTTGTTTAATTCATAGTAATCACTTGTGCTTTGCTCAAATCCACTTACACTGCTCTTCATAGCATAACCCTTATTTAGATGTGCTACATAAGAAAATGCCACATCGTCATTACCTATTTGAACTATTTCATTTGCTAATTTTGCACGTTTATCTTGATCAAATTCTGTAGATAATTCATCTACTAATTTATCTACTTCTTTATTGCTGTATTTTCCGTAATTGCAATCACTATCAGAACCATAGCAATATCCTATAAAGTAATATGGATCTCCTATTGGAGCTGTTGTCCAGCTATATGCACATATGTCAAAATCCCCTGCACCTAATTGGTCCTCTACAGCTTCATATACATTTATATTGGCAATTTCAATTCCTACTTCTTTTAGCTTATCTTGTAGTGCAGTTGATATATCCTTAAGCTCTGCTCTTGAAGAATAAGTTATTATATCGAAAGATAATTTTTTACCGTCTTTTTCTAATATTCCATCGTTGTCAGTATCTTCGCATCCAGCTTCTTTAAGTAGTTTCTTAGCTTCTTCTACATCATAGCCATTATCTTTGACATCCTTACCTATATCCATACTACTTGGGAATGGTCCTTTAGCAACTACACCAGAACCTTGTAATAAGCTAGATACATAGCTGTCTTTATCTATACACATATCTATTGCTTTACGTATATTTTTATCGTTTAATAATTCATTTTTAAAATTGTAGTAAAGCATATAGACACGAGAAGTTGAATTAGTATCTACTTTATAATTATCGTCATTTTCAAATTTTTGTAAGTTAGTAAATGATAAACCTCCTGCTATATCTATATCACCAGATTGCAGTGATGCTGATATAGTATCATT
>NZ_JALEXO010000099.1 GCF_022780145.1 Intestinibacter sp. | reverse complement strand
TTGGATAACTGTACTAGCTCCTAATACTACATCTCCACAGGCAAATACACCTTCTCTTGTAGTGAGACCTTTTTCGTCAGTTTCAATATGACCACGTTTAGTAATATCAACACCTTTGTTGTTTACAACTATAGTATTTCTAGGTACTTGACTTACTGCTATAAGTATAGAGTCACATTCGAATAGATATTCACTATTAGGTACAGTAGCTAGAGTGATTTTTCCGTCTACTTCTATTTTTTCAGTACGAGCAAGTATTATTCCTTCGTCTACTATTTCAACTGGAGCTTCAAATGTTTTAAATAATATTCCTTCTTGCTGGGCCTCGTGAATTTCGTGTTTAGTAGCTGTCATGTCTTCAAAATCGCGTCTGTAAATTACGTAAACTTCTTCAGAACCGTATTTTTTAGCAGTTCTAGCGGCATCCATTGCCACATTACCGGCACCTATGACTACGACTTTTTTGCCTAAAGAGTAGTATTGAGGGCTTTTTAAGTAGTCTATAGCGTAATGTGAGTGACCAAATGTTTCTCCCTTTATATCTAATCTCTTAGGATTCCATACACCTGTACCTATGAATATTGATTTATATCCATCCTTAAATAATTTATTTAAAGTTATTACAGGGCCGACTATTGAGTTTATTTTTATCTTAACTCCAAGATCTAAAAGGCGTTGGACTAATAAATCTATTAGTTCTGATGGCAATCTAAATTTAGGAATACCGTAAGTTAAAACTCCTCCTACTTTTTCGTTTTTTTCAAATATAGTAATATCGTAGCCCTTTTTTGCAAGTTCAAACGCAACTGTAAGACCAGCAGGGCCTGAACCTATTATGGCAACTTTAATTCCATTGCTTTTGGGCTTTGTAAATTTTGCATTTTGTAAATATTTTTTTGAAATTTCTTCTTCTATATAATGAAAGTAAACTGGTTCCTTTTTTATTCCCCTAATACAGTTTCCTCTACATTGATTTTCATGTGGGCATACTATTGCGCAAATCGCTGATAGAGGATTATTGTTGAATAGTATTTCTCCAGCTTTTTCTATTTCTCCGTTTTTATAAAGTTGAATTATTTGTGGAATTGGTGTATTTATAGGACAGTTTTTTTGGCATCTAGGTTTTTTGCAAAGAAGGCAATTTTCTGCTTGGTGTAAATTATTCATAATTGTGATCCTCCTTAACATTCTAAGTATTGTAATGAATATTATAACAGAAATATATAATAGATTATATATAATAGATTATGGAAAACAAAGAAATAAAAAGTAAAAGAAAAAATAGAAGACGTTATATTATATAACGCCCTCTAGATAATAGATTAAGTTCCACAGTATGTTTTATATACACATTGGGATGGAGCAGGTAGTTTTGCATATTCTTTTTGGAATTCTGAATGTTCATATGGATTAGATAGAGCCTTTAACAGATTATTCATTACAGAAAAATCTCCTTTTTCTGCAGCAGATATAGCCTCTTCAACTCTATAGTTTCTAGGTATAACTGCTGGATTAGAGTTTTTCATCAAGTTGAATATTTCATCTTTTGATTTTTCTTGAGAGCTAATTCTAGCTTGCCATTTTTTGTGCCAATTCACGAACTCATCACTTGAGAACATTTCATTTTTAGGGAAATCTCCAAAAGTCAGAGAGATGAATGTATTTGTAAAATCCTGTTTGTATTTTTTCATCATAGATAGTAATTCATTTAATAGAGGTATATCATCTTCTGTAGGTGAAAATATACCTATTTTAGAGGACATATTAGAAATTATCTCTGAAGTAAATAATTCTGTAAATTTATCTAAATTATTTTGCATAATTTCAATAGCCTTATTTTCATCATCATCTATTAATGGAAGTAGAGCCTCTGCCAGCCTACATAAATTCCAATTTATGATGAAAGATTGGTTTTTATATGAATATCTACCATGAGTATCTATAGAGCTAAAAACAGTGTCAGGATCATAGACATCCATAAAAGCACAAGGTCCATAGTCGATAGTTTCTCCACATATACTCATATTGTCAGTATTTAAAACACCGTGTATAAACCCTACACTTTGCCATTTAGCTACGAG
>NZ_JALEXO010000067.1 GCF_022780145.1 Intestinibacter sp. | reverse complement strand
AGCAGATAGACCTGCGACGAACGCATTTTGTGCTATACCTATAGTTGAGGCACCGCCTATAGCAAGACCTGCAATTGTTACGGCTGTTATCCAAGTACCGTTTTTACCTTTGTATAATAAGAAATTTTCCCCGTCTTTTTTTTCTTTTTTTGACATAAATATTCCCAAAGCTAGTAGGAATACTACGTATAATATTACTATTATTAATGGCGTATTCATGATTTTTTCTCCTTTATAAATAAATTTACAATATTAAAAATTTACACTTTTTATTTTTTATTTTTCCCTTAATTTTTATATCTATTTTTTTATTAATCTTGAAGAAGAGGAACTACACTACCTCCATAAGGTAATATGCATACATCTTTTCCTTCAAAATCTACTTTTTCTAATAATTCATCTATATTTTTATAAGAATCTATATTTAAATCTTTTACGAAGTTTGGATCGATTTCACTTAGCATAAGTAAATTTGATTTTGCAATTGCTTCACATAGTGCGTAGAATATATATCCTCCTATTGTGAAATTTGCTCTTAATTCTTCATCTAAAACTCCTCTTTTTAGTGGGTCTATCCAGCTGAAGAAATCAGGTGCTCCTCCACCTTCTCTACATTCTGCTAGGAATATTACTGTTCCACCCTTTTTAACTGCTCTTGTAGCGTTGAATATGCTCTTTGTAGATTGATATAGGTTTATATCCTTAGGATATCCACCGCAACTAGCTATAACTATGTCTGCTTCTTTTTCTATTGGCACACCATAGCAATCGTCTACATATTTGCAGCTTTTTAGCCAAGCGTCGTGGAAGTCACCACAGAATAATTTACTGTGTTTAGATTTAGTATTTACTACTATTTGTATACTAAATGCTACGTCTAAAAGAGCTCCTGCTTGATTCATATCTTCATTTACAGGATTGTTATCTAGAAGTCTTGCTCCAACCTTTGGATCAGTTCTCTTTTCAGTTTTTGATAAGCATCTCATGTGGTTTTGTTTTATAGTTTGACGTCCTGCAACTCCAGGAATTACACTCTTTCTTCCTCCACCGAAACCTGCCATAATATGATGAACTGTACCTGTTACCATTATTACTTTTCTTCCTACTACAAGTGGATTTACATATACATCTGTACCTAATTCAGTCTTTCCTATGAAAACTAAATCATCTGCATCGCAGTCGTGGTTTACTACCTTTACCTTGTCGTAAACTTTTTTAGAAGCTAACTGACATAATTCTTCCTCTGTTTGTTTTCTGTGAGTTCCTATAGCCACTACAATCACTATATCATCGTAAGCTACACCTATTTCATCTACTAAATAGTCTACTAATTGTTCGCAAACTAAATCTTGACGTTGCCAAAATCTAGTTATATCACTTATAACTATAGTTACCTTGTCGCCTTTTGAAACTACTTCCTTTAAAGGCTTAGAATTTATCATATCTGTTGTAACACCTTTGATAAACTCAGCTTTAAGGTCAGTAATTTCGTCCATAGGATTTTCATTTAATACAGTAACTGATTTAGCCTTTGATAAATCAATTTCCACTTTAGAATCCCCATACTTTAAATCTAACATGTCCTCTCCTCCTCGATTATTTTTTTGACAAATAAATTAAAAAAGAGAACTCTTTCAGAGTTCTCTTAAATATCAATTTAATCCTATTTGCCCAATTTAAAATTTTTTAATTTCCTTTTAAACGAAAGTCAAACATGAACTCTTTAGAAAAGATTTACTTTTTATATCTTTGCAATAAAAATAGCCAGCGCTAAAATAAAAGCCCCAGAATATAAAGTAAAGATATCTATATAATTTTGTAAATTCTCTTCTAATTCCTTCCATTTTATTTTCCCCCATTTAAAATAGCTTCTACCATTAATTTTAATAAATTGGCATAAAATGTCAATCAATAATTTTATTTTTATATATAATTTTAATTTATTATTGCATTTCGACTAAAAAACTGAAAAAAGGATAAATTTTAAATTTACCCTTTTTAAAAAATTTTACAATTTACTTCCATTATCTACCCAGTCCTTGGCCTCATCAGTCTGATCCTCGGATGGTGCACTTACATTTGTGTGCGGATAAAACTTGCTTTGATCAGCCCAAGCTGCTGTGTAATTGTCGTTTAGACGCACCTTTGAATAGAGTCTTTTGTTGTTGTAGCCTTTTAGCTGTCTGCTTACTTTAGGATGCTCATCTTTCAAAATACCACCTCCCAAATCTTTTTATTATTT
>NZ_JALEXO010000010.1 GCF_022780145.1 Intestinibacter sp. | reverse complement strand
TGATAGAATACGAACTTTAATAAATAGGAGAAATAAAATGAAAAATATAGAATTACTGGCTCCTGTTGGGTCCTTTGACTCATTAAAGGCAGCTGTACAAAATGGAGCGAATGCAGTTTATCTAGGCGGAAAAGATTTCAGTGCTAGAGCATCTGCAAATAATTTTGATAGAGAAGAGCTTACAGAAGCAGTTAAATACGCTCATATAAGGGGTGTTAGAGTTTTCGTGACTACAAACACACTTATAAAGCAAAATGAAATAGAAGATTTCGTGGAATATGCCAAGTTTTTATACGATATAGATGTCGATGCACTTATAATGCAGGATATAGGAGTGGCTATGCTTATACACGACTTATTACCTGATTTTGAATTGCATGCGAGTACTCAGATGGTGGCGCATTCTTTAGAGGATGTGAAGTATTTGGAAAGTATTGGATTTAAAAGAGTAGTGCTTGCGAGGGAGTTGACTATAGAAGAAATCAAACATATTTGCGACAACACAGATGTGGATATAGAAATTTTTGTACATGGAGCACTTTGTGTTTGCTATTCTGGAGGATGCTTGATGAGCAGTATGATCGGAAATCGTTCTGGAAATAGAGGAAGATGTGCACAGCCTTGCAGACAAAAATATAAGCTTATAGACATATCTACAGGCGAAGAAATCCACAACAAGGGAGATTATCTTTTGAGTACGAGAGATTTAAATACTATAGAGGATGTGGATAAAATAATAGAAAGTGGTGTTTTATCCTTGAAAATCGAGGGTAGAATGAAGAAACCAGAGTATGTAGCGACAGTTATCAACAGTTATAGACAGGCTATAGACGATTATTTTGAAAATAAAAAGGTAAAAATATCCACAGAGACAATGGAGGATCTATACACTATCTTTAATAGAAAATTCACAAAAGGTCTTATTTTAGGTGAAGTCGGTTCAGAAGTTATGAACAGCAACATACCAAATAATCAAGGTTTATATGTAGGAAAAGTCGTTGATTACAACAAAAAAGCCAAGCGATTGAAGATAAAATTAGATGGAACTCTAAAAAAGGGTGATGGAATAAACCTAGGTGGAGGAACTATAGGTAGAATTATAAAGGGTAAAGAAATCTGCAAAGTAGGACACAAAGGTGAAACTATAGAAATAGATTTTATAGGAGAAGCTAGAAAAAATCAAGTCGTGTATAAAACATCTGATACAGATTTAATTGATAGAGCACAAAAGACTTATACTCAAGATAAAGAATTAGTAAAAAATTCGATAGATGCGGAAATTACGATTAAATTAGATGAATATCCACAATTGATATTGGCAGATAAAGAAGGCAATTTTGTAACTGTCAAAGGTGATAAATTAGTAGAAAAAGCGTTGAAGGTAGCATTGAGCGAAGAAAAAATAGAAACTCAAATGAAGAAATTAGGAAATACACCTTACGAAATCGATAATCTAATAATAAATTTAGACGATGGAGTTAGTATGCCTATTAGTTTGATAAATCAAATGCGTAGAGATGCTATTGAATTATTAGACGAGGCTAGAATTCCTGTAAAAGGTAGAGCTTATAAACAAAGTAAGATAAGCTATACTCCTAACAAACAAAGCAAAAAATATGATCCAAAGATCAGAGTAAAAATAAATAATTTAGACGCATTAAAAGCGATAGTTGGATTAGAAATTGACACAATTTACTATGAAGACTTAAAGACATTAGAGCAAGCTGTACAAATAGCTAAAGCAAATGATAAAAAATTAATCTACAGTGCTCCTAGAATAGTAAGAAATAAAGAATATAAAATCCTAGAGAAATCTAAACAATACTGCAGAGAAAGTGTACAAATATCTGCACTAGGACAAGTGAAATTCTACAAAGAAAACAGTGATAATGTGAATCTAAATGTAGATTACTATCTAAACCCTTTTAACAGTGAAACAATAAAACACTACAAAAAAGAAGGCGCAAAAACTCTTTGTATTTCACAAGAGCTAAATATAAGCGAGATAAAGGAAACTACAAAATACACAGATTTAGAAATAGAAACAGTAGCTTACGGATATATTCCAATGATGATAAGCGAATACTGTCCAATGGGTGTACTTACTAGAAACTGCAAAAAAGACAAAAGATGTGTAGCCTGTAACGAAAGCAAATACGCACTTAGAGATTTTAAAGGAGAAGAGTACAGAATATCTCAAGGCTTATTCTGCAGAAGTACAATATATAATTCAAGACCAAACTGCCTGATAAATGAACTAGAGGAGCTTTTAGATGCTGGCGTAAGCGTATTTAGATTAGATTTTACACATGAAGATACGAGTTTAATAGTTAAAATTACACAAGCGTTTATAGATACGATAAAAAATAATTGCACAGTTAGTGCTGAAGCACAAGAATTATTTGATGAATTAGATACAACATTGGGACATCTATATAAAGGAATAGATTAAAGAGGGGATTTTTATGAAGAAAATATTGATGATATTGTTGATTGTAATTTTATCTGTAGGATGTAGCAAGGATAGCACTACACAGGAAAAATCAACAGACGAATCTTTAGTTAAAAGCGAACAAACTTCTGAACAAAATACCCTACAAATACAAGATGTAGAGGGATACTGGGAGTATAAAGGTGAAGATGAAAGCGCATTATTAAAATTCGACTGGAAAATGAATTTAGATTTATATTACAGTGATGGTTCACGTGAAGAGTGTAGCTATGAGCTAGTCGAGTCAAAAGAAAATAGTATCGATATAAATATAAAAAATGGAGATAAAACTACTCCTGCAACTATAAAAACAGACGACAACGGAGAAACTATAACCTTAGAAAAGAACGAAAAGGAATACTATTTTGTTCGAATACCAAAGGATCAATTCTATATAAAATTAGTTGAGGATTATAAACAAAAATAGTTTTGTAAATCAGTTCGAATTATTACAATTAGTGATATAATATATTTGAGGAGAGAATTTAGGTACGCCATACTTAGATTCTCTCTTTTAAAATATATTATTTAGTTAAAAAAAGGAGAGATTGAACAATGAGTAAGATTGTAGCATTTATGACAAGTCCAAGAAAAAATGGATATTGTTCAAAGGTATTAAATAAAGTTATAGAAGGTGCAAAATCAAAAGGTGCAGAAGTAGTAGTATACGATTTAAATGAGGATGGAGTAAAAGGATGCCAAGGATGTAACTACTGTAGAAAAAATGAAGGCTGTGCGACAAAGGATAAATTACAACCAATGTACGAAGACATAAAAGAAGCAGATGCAATAGTTGCTGCATTCCCAATATATTTCTACAACATATCAGGACAAGGAAAGATACTTATAGACAGATTATATCCAGTTATAGATTCAAGCTTTGCTCCTAGATATCCAGGGAAAAAAGCTATTACAATATACGCTCAAGGAGCAGATAATGCAGATGCATTTAAAGCTCAAATAGATGCGACAAATAATTTCTTCAAAGCATTTGGATGGGATGTAGAAAAAACATTTGTAGTAGCTGGAACAAGTTCACCTGATTTTAAATTGGATGATAAATTAATGGAAGATGCTGTTGAAGCAGGAAAAGCATTAGTTTAATAGCGATTTAGATTACATATTTCAAAATAAAAAGGAGCTAGAGGGCTCCTTTTTATATATTTAGTTTTAAATAAAATTCTAATATTGATTCATGTTTTCAAGTAAAGCTATCAAATAATCCCATACATTTTGTATAGAAGAAATACTGATATGTTCATTTGGAGTATGAGCATCGTAAGTATTAGGTCCTATTGAGATCGCTTCACAGCCTTTCATTTTTTGAAGGAATAATCCGCATTCAAGTCCGGCATGGATTGTGATAATTTGAGCTTCTTTACCAGTTAGATTTTTATAAGTTTCTAAGCTGATTTTTTCTAACTTAGAATCCATAGCTCTTTCCCATTCTGGATATGGATCAGTTTGTTCATAGTCGGCACCTACGCAGTCTGCTAGTAATTTTATTTTGTGGTTTATATCTTCTCTTCTAGTTCCCACAGAGCTTCTTGTTGCGTTTTCAAATAGCATAGCATTTTCTTTTGTTGTTACTACGCCTATATTTGTAGAGCTTTCAACTAATCCAGGAATATCGGCACACATTGTTTGAACTCCATTAGGGATTAGATTTAGTATTTTTATAATTTTATCTTTGCAATTATCAGTTAGTACTTTATCGAAATAAGCTTCACCTATTTCTATTTTTATATCAGGGTCTGATACTTGGTATTCGTGGTTGAATATTTTTTGGATATCACCTATTTGAGCTTTAAATTCGTCTAGATCTTTTTTGTCGACAGCTACAACAGCATCACATTCACGAGGAATAGCGTTTTGTTTTAAACCGCCGTTTATACTAACTAAATCGTAATCTACGTCTAATAAATTTAAAATTCTACCCATTAATTTATTTGAGTTAGCATGGTTTTTATCTATTTCAGAGCCAGAGTGCCCACCTACAAGACCTTTTAGTTCTATTAAGATACCTTGTTTATCAGAATCAGTAAATTCAAGTGGTAAGCTAATGCAGTTTCTATTACCACCAGCACAGCCTACTAATATAAATCCTTCTTCTTCAGAATCTATGTTTATCATGTATTTTCCATTTAAATTGCTAGCATCTAAATTTATAGCACCAGTCATACCTACTTCTTCATCAGTAGTTATAAGCACTTCTAAGGCTGGATGCTTTATATCGTCAGAAGCAAGAATAGCCATTGCATAAGCTACTGCTATACCATCATCTGCACCTAAAGTAGTGTCAGTTGCATAGATCATATCACCTTCAACTCTTAATTGAATAGGGTCATTTAAAAAGTCGTGGTTAGAAGATTTGTTTTTTTCGCAGACCATATCCATATGTCCTTGAAGTATTACACCAGGGCAGTTTTCATAGCCTTTAGTCGCCTTTTTCTTGATGATGACATTTAGGTGTTCATCTTGTATGTATTCTAAATTTAATTCCTTTGCAAAATTGCATAGATAATCGCTTATAGCCTTTTCATTTCCAGAGCCTCTAGGAATTTGTGATATTTGTTCAAAGTAATTTAGAACAGATTGAGGTTCTAGGCCTTCTAGTATATTTTTCATTTGAAAGTCAACTCCTTATTTTGTTTGTTCTATCAATTAGTATATTATACCAAAATTTGTGAATCAAGTTAGGTATGATTATTTATGTATATTATTATCTAAATAAATGAGTTTGATGTGTATGAAATTTGGAACAATAAACCAGTTTTTTTTGTTTTAGTGATTATGCTATAATAGGCAACGGAGAATTACATTTCTATAGAGTGGTAGCTTCATATCATAGTAACTGAATTTTTTAGAAAAGGAGGTGAAGGATATGGAGAACTTTTTACTTAGCATATTGTCGCAAGTAGTTGCGACAGGAATATGTTGTACTTTTAGGTACATATACAAAAAAGTAAAAAACCACTCAAATGGCCATAAGAGCGGTTCAAATATATAGCTTTAAATTGTAAATAAAGAAGCTACCACTCTAATAGCGAATAGAATTGTAGTTCTCTTTTTATTATATAATTATACCCTATCTATATATTAATATTCAAGTTATTAATTTATAATGATTAACCATAATTATATGTAAATATTGGAAAGTGTCAAATTGACAACAATCAATAAAAATGATAGTATATGCGAAAAAAGGAGAAGTATCGTAAATATATAATTGAATATATTGTATTTATAAATGTATAATTAAATATGTCATATATAATATCTAAACATCTGCTACATCAGCAGGTGTATTTTGGTATATAAAAATATTTTAAATATATTGGGAGGTTTCAATGGAAGAGAGAAAATACAAAACTAAAGAATTAATAGGAAGATTTCTTCCTTATTTTAGGCCGTATAAAAAAGTTTTATTATTAGATTTATTCTGTG
>NZ_JALEXO010000304.1 GCF_022780145.1 Intestinibacter sp. | reverse complement strand
AAATAATTTCTGTAACCTTGTTTTTTTCCTTCACATAATAGTATTCATTTCTGCTTATTATAGAATAAGAGTCTGGAAAATCTATTTCTACAAAAATAGCTACAATCATGCTATTTGCATTTATCTTGGCTGTGTATTTTATATATAAATTTTGAAAGCTATCTACTATAATACTTTTAGTAGGTGTTACCATATAGCTATCGATATTTTCATCATCAAGAAGCTTTTTTACATCACTCAAGGCCGTAATTATACAAACATCGTCGTATTTTTCTAAGTTACCTTTGTGAAAATCGATAGCCTCTTCTGTTATATCGTTTCTATATTCATCTACTTCATAAAGCATAATATTTACATCATCTACATCTATACCGATGGCTTTGTACACCTCTTCAATAGTATTTTTTGAATATGTATCTATGCTTATATTTTTTATGTTCTTTTTTAAATACAATGCTTTTAAAAAAGCAATAGATAGAGAGCTTTCATGTAGAGGAAAATACCCCCATATACACTCCTCTTTCAAATAGGATTTCACAAATTTATAAACTACTACACCGACAAACATTATTGCATCGTACTTTTTCTGTATACTTCCTACAATTTCGATTGCTTTTGTATAATCGTCGTAAATAACAAAATCAACATCTATATCATCTATATTTTGTTCAACAATATCTTTTATAACATTTGCCGTATACACTGGCGCAATCAAAGCAACTTTCATATCTTCACTTCCTAAAACTATCTTTATTTATTTTTTTCAGAAAGGTACATAGCAGGCGTCTTTCCTGTAGCATTTTTAAAATTTTTATAGAAATTATTTAAGCTGTCGTATCCAGTCATAAGGGCGACCTCCTTTACGCTTAATTCACCGTTATCGAATAATTCTATCGCCTTATCTATACGTACCTTATTTATGTATTTATTTATAGTAGTTCCCATATGAGTTTTAAATAGCTTCGATATATAGTCAGGAGATAAATACAAGTTAGCTGCTATAGCTTTAAGTTCTATTTTTTTATCGTAATTTGAATGAATATATTGTATTACATCGTTTACAGTATTATTAGATGTAAACTTCCACCCCATAACTCTATTAATAGATGCTGTAAGCTGCTCGAATTCAATAGGCTTTAGTATTATATCCTTTGCTCCAAGTCGCAAGGATTTTTGGGCGTATTCAAACGATTCAAATGCAGTTATAACTATAAATTTTGTATCTGAGACAGACTTCATAACTTCAAATCCATCTACTACAGGCATTTTTATATCTAGAAATACTAGCTGAGGTTTTAGTTTGTTTATAATCTCTATACCCTCGTCCCCTCTGCTCGCAGTCCCAACTATATCAAGAGGTAAGTTCTCTTTTTTTACAAAATACTTAATAATAGAAACTACTGCTGCTTCATCGTCTATAATTACTGTTTTTATCAATTTCGTCTCTCCTCAGTTTTTATTTATAATTATTACATATCTATTAAATCAGATATTTCTATTTTTCATTTATAACTTTTTCTAAAAACTCAGCTACTGTTTGAGCTAGCCAAACTCTCTTGTTAGCATAAGAGTGATCTGTATCTGCAAATGCTTCAGTTAAATTGTTTTTGTTGTATTTTTTAATTTCGCTGGCTAGTTTATCGTGGTGTAAGTATTTTTTGCTCACTGTGTCTCTAGTTCCAACAGTTATAAGTAGTTTTTCATTCGCTAGAGCTTCTGCCTTATCTGGAAGATTCCACTTATCTCCGTTATCTAGACATTCTTGCATTAAGGCTTCTGCACTTGTTCCGTTTAGAGGAGCTTGAGCAGTTTTGTACATTTCAAATGCTTCGTTTTTTTCTTTTTCATCGTAATGACCTATTTTTCCTATAAGTCCGAAATCGTATGGGCTTATAGCTACAGATGCCTTTATTCTTTCATCGCAGGCATGAGTTAATGTCATAAATCCACCCATGCTGTGTCCTATTAAAAATATATTATTTGTATCTATATTGAATTGTTTTACTGTATTTTCATCGACTAAATAATCTATTCCAGCCTTTACGTCCTCCATACAATGTGTAAATGAATAAGTTCCCTTTACTCCCCAGCAACCTCTGTAGTGAAATCTCAATACATTCATACCACATCTTCTAAGTGCATGCGCTAGATCTATTGGATCGTCGTAGCCTGGAAATCCATGTAATAATAATGCCGTTGGATGAGGTCCTTCTCCTTGAGCCTTTAACATAAATCCATTTAAATTACTTCCATGACTTACTACACCGGCATATAATAAATCTGGTAAAAATTTGCTATCTCCTTCAAATACTTCTACATCCTTTGTAACATAAGTTTTATCAAACATTATCTTCCTCCTATAAGTTATAATTTTTTGTTATATTGATTATTGGAATATCTAAAATAAAATTAGTCTGATCCTTTTCATTTGAGACGACATCCATTTTGAAGTTGTTTCCAAATGCAAACTGCAGCTTATTGTGTATTAAAGATAGTCCGTGACCGCTGTTGTTGTGTATTTTTTGTATAACTACGCAAACATCGTGATCAGATAGATACGATCCGTTATTTTTTACAACTATTCTAACTCTGTCATTGTATAATCCTGTAGATATTTTTAATTTTTTCTTATCTACACTGTCTTTAAATCCATGGACAAAGGCATTTTCTACTATCGGCTGTAAAAAATTAAATGGGACACTTATATTGTTGTATGTCTCATCTAAATCGTACTCTACTTCAAGCTCGTCTGAATATCTTATTTTTTGAAGATTCAAATATTTTTTCACATAATCTATTTCCTTCTCAAGCTCAGTAAACTCAGATTCTACCTTCATCGTATATCTAAAAAGCTTGCTTAAATCAATTATAGCACTATACAGGTCAAAACAGTCATTTTCAAGTGCCATACTAGCCATTGAATTTAAGGTGTTGAATAAGAAATGGTGATTTATCTTCAAATTTGTGACCTTTTCTTTTTCCTTTATTAGGTTGTTTTTTAGTTCCTCTCCTAATTTTGAAGTTTTTTCTATAGCCATATTTTTCTCTTGGACTTCATTTCTTAAATTTGCAAATCCGTAGTAATTGACTATGCTCTTTGCTATTTGGATAAGAAGTCTCTTTATACTTATGGCTGTTCCAGTCGGAGTATCGTAAATATCCTTGTGGTCGTTTTTCTTTCCGTCTGATGCAAGCAGTATGTGGCCTCCTCTTATATAGCCTATTATATCGCCCTCGTAAATTATAGGTATGTGGTAAATAGTCAGTCCATGGCTGCATTTAAACGAATACTGCTCGTCCTCTGAATTATTTTTAGGAGTTAAACATTCACAATATTTAAACCTACCATTTAATAATCCACATGTTCTTATACAGTAGTTGTTAAAGCATTTCGTCTGCAAAAGTAGATTCCATGAAGAATCGTAAATAGTTATAGGTATATTTAGTGGCTCTATAAATTGAGTTTGTATCGTCTCTATTATGCTTTTTAATCCATCTAGTTTTTGTCCTTCATAGTCGTAGTTATTTACTATGACTGGATTTGAGACTAGTAATTCTCTAAGAGGAACCTCACCTATATTATGTGTCTCATGGGTAGCTCCACCGTCTATATATACGAAGTCGCCAGCCTTTACATGTTTTTTATTTCCATTTATTACATGTACTCCTTCCCCCGATATAACATAAAGCATTTGCTCCTCGCTATAGTGGGTGTGCTTTGGCTGACTTTTTCCAGGGAGAACTACAGATATTCTAATGTCCATTAGCTGTTTTTTGTCGTTTTCGTCGTGGATATGCCTCCACTCTATATATCCCCATTCAGTTCTTTGTATCTTCATAATTTTAGCCCCTTGTGATATATTTATTATATTCTTTATTTTAAAACTAAATTGAATTAACACGCAATAATTTTATACAAAATATTAAATTGAGGAGGTTTTTTTATGGAAATGTCGATTAAAAAAAATTTTAATACATTTGAGCTTTTGCTGTTTTCATTTCCGTCTATGATAAATATGATGTTTGTCTCGTTATATCAAAGTGTAGACGGACTTTTTATTTCAAATTTAGTTGGGACAGATGCCCTGTCTGCTGTAAATATTGTCTATCCATTTATAAGCGTCATCGTAGGAATCGGCATAATGCTTGGAACTGGAGGCAGCGCAATTATAGGTATAAATCTCGGTATGAATAACGATGATGAGGCTCGCAAAAATTTTACTAGAATTGTAGTGCTTGGATTAATAGTTAGCACGGTAATATCTATTTTTGGATATATTTTTATGGATGAAATTCTCCACCTATTAGGTGCAAACGAACGATTGATGCCCTATTGCGTGGATTATTATAAAATTCAAATTTGGTTTATGCCGGCTATGATAGTTCAGATAATGTTTAGCAATTTCTTTATAACTGCCAGCATGCCTGGTGTGGGACTGTTTTTATCTACTGCTGCTGGAGTTACAAACGCCGTTTTAGATTATGTTTTTATAAAAATATTTCATATGGGAATAGCAGGTGCTTCCCTTGCTACTGTAACTGGATATTTGATTCCATGTGTGTTTGCATTAGTTTATTTTACATTTGTTCGAAAAGGAGATCTATACTTTGTAAAAAGTGACTTTTGCCTCGATACTATTTTAAAAACATGTGGAAATGGTTCGTCTGAGCTTATAAGCAATCTAGCAGTCAGTGTTACTACTCTTTTGATAAACTACACTATGCTCAAATTAGTGGGAGAAGACGGTGTAGCTGCATTTACTGTAGTTTTGTATACTCAGTTTTTGTTTACTTCTATATTTATGGGCTTTTCTGAAGGAGTTGCACCTGTTATCAGCTATAATTACGGTAGCCAAAATAGAGAACAGTTCGATAGAATTACTAAAATATGCAAGAATACAATCGGATATATGTCTGTTCTTATGATTTTATCTGCGTTTATTTTTGCTAAACAGGTTGTCGGAATTTTTATTCCCGCCGATTCTTCTGCTTACGATATTACTCTTTTAGGTTATAAAATTTTCTCTGTAAATTATATTTTTGCTGGATTTAATATTTACGCCTCTAATTTTTTTACGGCTATATCAAATGGGAAGGTATCAGCGCTGATTTCCTCTCTTAGAACTTTTGTGTTTACTGTTTTGGGGCTTATAACTCTTCCTTATTTATTTGAAAATGGGATTTGGTTTGCAATACCTATTGCAGAGATGGTGACGCTTGTAGTTTCTATTTATTTTCTTAGAAAGCCTGTGATTTTTCTTCATAATCTAAACGCTGACTAAAAGTAGTATAATATAGTATAAATATTTTTTAGGAGGGGAACTGTATGTCCAAAAAAACTGCATTTATAAATTGTACAATCTTAGATGGAACTAAGGATATGATTCCACAAGAAAACATGACTGTACTTGTGGAGGATAAAAAAATTATCGACATAAAAAAATCAAACGATACTTTATCTGGTTACGACGTAATTGATTTAGATGGACGCTACTTACTGCCTGGACTTATAAATTTACACGTACATCTCCCAGGAAGCGGTAAACCATCAGATAAAGCTCAAAGCCCTAAAAAAGTGCAAAAGCTCATGAAAAATCCTATCTCAAGATTTGTAGTGAGAAAAATGTGCGCTAACTACGCCAAAACTCAGCTACTATCTGGTACGACTACTATCAGAACAGTCGGCGGTCTCGGGAATATAGATTCTACTATTAGAAATAAAATCAACTCAGGTGAAATTTTAGGACCTAGAATGCTAGTATCTGATATGGCTATTTCAGTTCCAGGTGGTCATATGGCAGGCGTACTTGCATATGAAGCAACTAGCGAAGAAGAATGCAAAGCTTTAATCAGAAAGATCGCCGAAAATAAACCTGATTTAATTAAATTAATGGTAACTGGCGGTGTTTTAGATGCGACTGTCAAGGGCGAACCAGGTGTACTTAGAATGCCTTATGAATATGTTAAAGCATGTTGTGATGAAGCTCATAGACTTGGATATACAGTAGCAGCACATGTAGAGAGCCCAGAAGGAGTCAAGGTAGCGCTAAAAGCAGGTGTAGATACTATAGAACACGGCGCTGTGATGGACGAAGAAATTTTAACATTATTTAAAGAAAAAGGTGCCAGCAACATATGCACAATTTCACCAGGGCTACCTCTTGCCAAGCTAGATCCAAAGCTAACAGGAAGCACAGAGCTAACTAAGTTTAACGGAAACATCGTGCTAGACGGAATCATCTCATCAGCCAAAGCAGCACTTGAAAACGACATTCCAGTCGGACTAGGTACAGACAGCGCTTGTCCTTTTATAACTCAATACGATATGTGGAGAGAGATTTATTACTTCAGCAAATTTGTAGGTGTTTCAAATTCCTTTGCAATACACACAGCCACACTTAAAAACGCCGAAATCATCGGTCTTGACAAGGAAATAGGCTCTATAGAAGTAGGTAAATACGCCGATATGTTGATTGTAGATAAAAATCCTATTGACGATTTAAAAGCACTTCGTACTCCTTATATGGTAGTTGCAAACGGAAATGTTATAAAAGAACCTAAGATTAAGAAGATAGCTGTTATAGAAGAATCTCTAGATAGTCAATTATAGAAAACCTTCAAAGTTGTATGGTTACATTCAGTAGATATGCAACTTTAATTTGTGTACTAAAAAATAATTTAATAAATACAATATTTTTAATCCATTTTATTCCAAAAGTAGTATAATGTATACAATAAATATTTTTTAAGAGGGTGATCTATATGTTTAAAAAAACAGCATTTATAAACTGTACAGTATTAAATGGGACAAAAGATATGGCCCCACAAGAAAATATGTCAGTATTGGTAGAAGGTAAAAAAATTACTGATATAAAAAAATCAATTGATACTTCAATTGATGACCTAGATGGTTATGAAGTAATCGATTTAGGAGGTCGTTACTTATTACCTGGACTAATAAACCTACATGTCCATCTTGCAGGAAGTGGTGCTCCATCAAGTAAGATACCATCTCTTGAAGAAGCACAAAAAATTACATCAGATCCTAATTTAAAGGCAGAAGCAGTAAAAACTTGCGCTGATTATGCTAAAACTCAATTGTTGTCTGGTACAACTACTATTAGAACAGTAGGTGATATTGACAACGTGGTTTCTACTGTTAGAAATAAAATCAACGCTGGTGAAATTGTAGGACCTAGAATATTAGCAGCCGATATGGCAATTTCTGTTCCAGGAGGTCATATGGCAGGTATTCTTGCATATGAAGCAACTAGCGAAGAAGAATGTAAGGAACTAGTTAGAAAAGTTGCCGAAAATAAACCTGATTTAATTAAATTAATGGTAACTGGTGGTGTCTTAGATGCAACTGTCAAAGGTGAACCAGGTATACTTAGAATGCCTTATGAATATGTTAAAGCTTGTTGTGATGAAGCTCACAAACTTGGACTCAAAGTAGCTGCACACGTAGAAAGTCCTGAAGGTGTTAAGGTCGCACTAAAAGGTGGTGTAGATACTATAGAACATAGTGCTAAACCAGATGACGAAATTATAAAATTATTTAAAGAAACAGGTGCAAGTGATACATGTACAATATCACCCGCAATACCTCTTGCTAAATTAGATCCAGAACTTACAGGAAGCACAGAACTTACAAAATTCAATGGAAATGTAGTACTAGAAGGAATTATTTCATCAGCTAAAGCAGCTCTTGAAAATGGAATACCTGTTGGACTTGGTACAGATAGTGCTTGTCCTTTTGTAACTCAATACGATATGTGGAGAGAATTGGCTTACTTCAAGAAATTTGTAGGTGTTTCAGCTTCTTTTGCAATACATACAGCTACACTTGGAAATGCTAAAATAGCAGGTATAGATAAAGAAACTGGATCTATAGAAGTAGGTAAATGCGCTGATATGTTAATCGTAAACGAAAATCCTCTAGATGATTTAACAGTACTTCGTAATCCTTATATGGTAGTTGGAAACGGAAACGTTATAAAAGAACCTAAAGTAGATAAAATACCTGTTATAGAAGAAGCTCTAGATGGTCAATTATAAAATTATATTTGTTTTAAAATTGATATAATATGAAAATAGGAGATAGTTCGATAATTGAACATCTCCTATTTTATTATTTAGCTTTATAAACAGTATTTCCTTCTTTTATAGTTTCTAATACTTTTATATTTCTTATCTCGTCGATATCTACCTTAAGTGGATTTTTATCTAGGATAACTAAATCAGCCAATTTATTTTCTTTAATAGTTCCCTTTATATCCTCTTCAAAATACTGATAAGCGGCATTTTTAGTCACAGCCTCTATCGCAGCAAGTACTGGTATTCTTTGATTTTCACCTAATACAGTTCCATTATTCATTTTTCTAGCAGCTGCTATCCATATAGTTTCAAGCATATTTGGCTCTATAACTGGAGCATCTTGGTGGAAGGTGAACTTGATACCCTCGTCTAGTGCGGTCTTAGTTGGAGATATTTGGCTCGCTCTTTCAAGCCCAAAGTTTTCGACATGTATATGTCCCCAGTGGTAGACATGCCCTACGAAAAACGACGGTATCATTCCCAATCTCTTGACTTCTGGCAATTGGTCTACTCCTATCAGCTGTGCATGTATTATAACTGGTCTTATGTCTTCCGTAGTGTTTAATTTTTCCTTGGCTATTTTGTATTGTTCTAAGTACTGAGCCACAGCAGCATCACCGTTGCAGTGAGCTAGAAGCTGCATATTTTCTTTTAGAGCTATTTCTATTTGTTTCTCTAATTCGTCTTCACTCATCACAGGATAAGCTCTATATCCCTCTTGACCCTTGTAATCAGTTCTCATATAAGCAGTTCTCGCCTGTGGTGAACCGTCTAGAAAAGTTTTGAAGCCTCCGATTTTGAAATGATTGTGGTACTCTTTTATACATCCCTGCATTTTTTCCAAAACCTTGTCCTTTTCTTTTATATCTACGTATCCTATATAGTCTAGCTTAAGCATTTTCGAATGTGCTATATAAGCCAATAAATCAGCTAATAAAGGCATGACCATTCCCTCTTGCATAGTAGTTATACCATAAGAAGCGTAGTCATCCTGTGCTTTTATAACTGCCTTCATAAGTTCCTCTGTAGATGGCATCGGAACTCTTTGGACGTTGTTGATAAACGCATTTTCCTCAAGGTATCCAGTAAGCTCTCCATTTTCCTTGAAAATAACTCCACCCTCTGGATCTGGTGTATCGTTAGTTATGCCTAGCTCCTTCATTGCTAGTGAATTTGCCACACCGTTGTGACCTGATTTGTTAGAAATTATAAGCGGATTTTCAGGTGCTATTTT
>NZ_JALEXO010000246.1 GCF_022780145.1 Intestinibacter sp. | reverse complement strand
ATCCAACAAGTCTCTTTCTAAAACAATGTCTGCAGTACATGGCACATTGATTTGTAGATAAAATCATAGCGGTCTCTTTATATTTATGCTGCATACCTGTAATTACAGTATTTTGTCCTTCTCCACTAGTATCGAAATTTCCTCTTAAATCCTTCTCAAATTCAGATGGTATACACATTTTTTTTATTGGATCGTCTTTATCATCTTTATTTATCAGTGATAAATAATACGGAGGTATCGATATCGGAAACTTTTCTGATATCTCCTTTATATTATCTATTTCACTTGGGCTTAAATCTAAGAGCATAAATAAATCATTTAATTTATTTATATTTTTCTCTAATATTACTGGACAACTCATAAATATCACCCCTTTATTTAATTTTTTTAATCTAAATTAATTTAATAATCTTTAAATTAATATTTTTCTACAATTATATTATATCAAAAACTACCAACAATTTCTATTTTTATTATACTCTATTTTATTACAATATTTTACATTATATTTTAAAAATTTAATTTTGACATAATATGATTTTATCTAAAATCTCTTCACTTCCTTCAAATCCTTTTTTATCACTTATTATAAATTTGTCACCTTTTTTTATATAATTTACAAAATCTCCATGTCTCAATATATAAGAATAATCACAAAAATTTAACATATCACTGTCCATCGTAGAATCACCTATTGCAAAAGTATTTTTATATCCATATTTATCACAAATATACTTTACAGCAGTAGACTTTTTTATCTCCCTAGGTAAAAAATATATTTTCCTTCCACTCATGTAGACATCCCAATTTAAATCACGTATTTTTTCTGTGAAGGAGTTTAAATTATTTAAATCAAATCTCTCTTCATTCACAACAATATAAAAAAATAAATTCTCTGCTACTCTAAATTTTTTAATTCCATCTATATTTTTATATTCTTTGAACAATTTTATTATATCGGAAATATATGAACTCAATTTTAATTTTTCTTCTATAAAATATTTATATTCTATATCTACTTCTCCATTTATTAAAATATTTCCTCCATTTGAAGTAATAGCGTGTTTAAAATCAAGACCGTATTTTTTAAAATTTATTCTCTTAAACTGCTCGATTGTTCTAGTTGTTGTAGGTATAAAATCGCTATTTTTCTTTATCTTTTTTATATTTTCAATAGTTTTTCTCGATATATAAGAGATATTTTCACCTTTATAGATCTCTATATCAAGTGTATTTGATTCTTCCTGTATAAATTTCTTAGAGTAAATTATACTCCTGTCTAAATCAGAAAATACTACCATACTATACATCCCTCACTCTCTTGATTATTCCACAGCAGCTATATGCTTTTAAATCGACCTCTTCTACCTCCACGTTTTTTTCCTCGGCTAAAATCAATATATGTCTCAGCTTTTCGTCGTTTAAATCGTCTACAAGTATTTTATATGGAATTCTTCTCAAAAGAACTCTAGTAGTCTCTCCGACTCCCGGTTTTATGAAGTTTATATCGTCTATATCGTATTTTTGTTTTATCATTTTGACATCTTCATCGCCAATTTTTGTGATTATATCTTCAGTCCAGCCATCCATAGCCATATCTATATTTTCGTACTGACCTTCAAAACACGCGCTAATAGTATCTATGTAATTATTAGATTCGTCGACGTCCTTTAACTCTTTATAGTATTTTGCCCCGTGAAAATCGTCCTTTCCGATTAAGTCATTTCTAAGCACAGTTCTACTTACAAGTCCACTTACTGTAGAATTTAAACAAGCGCTTGGAATTAAAAAATCCTCTCTTACACCGTATAGATTAGAATACCCACATGGATCTGCAAGCACCGCCAAGGACGAATCAAAAGGTCTTTTAAATATTTTTTCAAGCTCTACACATGCTTTTTTAAGTTCATTAGCTATAGTTCCCTTGCCTGTCCATCCATCTATAAATTGTATTTTTGAATTTTTATGGTTTTCTATTATGTATTTGATTGCATTTACATCTATACCCTTGTCCCTTATTATAGACATAGTATAGTGCGGTAAATTTAAGTTATATCTCTTCTTTATATATCTTTTAGCTAATATACCTATAGGTGTACCAGCTCTGGCAAGTGAAACTAAAACGACGTCTTTTGGATTTTTCTTTAAAATCTTTTCGCTCATAACTCCAACTGCAAATGCTAGCTTTTCTTTAGTTTCCTCTAATTTTTCTCTATATAAATTCAAATAAACATCACTAACTTGATATTCTATAGGTATCATCTCTGAATAGTGAGTCCCACTTTGAATTTTTTTCTCCCTAGTCAAATTGTCCTCTTCTTTTATTAAATCCGATATGTCCTTTAATAAAAAGACTACATCATCTTTTTTATATGTCGAAAATTCTTTCATACACCTTCTCCTTATTTATTGCATATTACTATATTTAATTCTTTTATACCTGTATTTGAAATTATATTTATTATTTCATCGAAGTCGCTTTTTTCTCTATTTAACTCACAGAAGAAAAAGCACTTTTCATAATCGTATTTATCTACGTTGTACACGTAGTTTGCAATCCCTCTATTGTATAAGCTACTATGTGGGAATTTGCTCTTTATAGGATAATCATCTATATCTAAATCTACAATGGGACTTCTAGTAGTTGAATGGTAGTATATATTTTTTCCTTCGAACTGCTTTGCAAACAGCATAGGAATATACATAAACTCTTCACTTCCTAGAAATAAAGTCTTCTCCCTATCTTTAACGTCTAATTTTTCGCTCTCTCTTTTTACCTCTTTTAGTAGAGCTTCTTGATCTTTTTTATTTATTCCAAATCTACCTGTGTATTTTATATATTCCTCGTTTTTATCGTATTTTTTCATATCTAGATAAGTGTACGATACTTTTAAATCTTTATTTTTTGTAAATACCTTATATTCTCTTTCGCTTTCTGTAATCAATTTTTCGACCTTATCCTCGTCGCATTTAAATTTAAAATTTCCAGCAAATAGATATACAAAATTTATTTTTGTATTTATCTCATCTTCTAAATCCTTAAATCTAATGAAAGCCTCATTATCCATCCAATTTAATATAGAACAGATTGTATATCTTTTTTTGGGGTAGAGGCTGTTTATTTTTTTTATTAAATTTATACAAGTGTTTCCTGTAGTTATCTCATCATCTACCAGCACTACTTCCTCCCCGCTTTCAAATTTCTCCAGGTCTTCGTAGTATAAATTGTGATTTGTCGCATGTGAGTGCTCCTCTAGAAAGTCTAGTGACTTTTTATTTTCCACTATCTCTCTAGTCGTATGTACGAATTCATAATCTGCATTTATATAGTTAAATACACTGTGACCTAGAGCCGTGCCCGTCTCTGCAAATGATATTACAACTCCAGATTTTAAGTAATTCTGCTTTTTCTCGTATACTCTAACTATATCATATCCCAGCTTATCCATATCCATAGGCTTACATGGAAGGTGCTTTCCAAGGCACTTAGATACAAATAAAAATCTTCTCTTTTTATTATTTCTAATAGCCAAATCTAGATAGTCATCTATATTTAAATCTAATATATTCTCTTTTATATTTATGTCGTATTTAAAATCTAAACCTTCCTTACATTGAAGCTCTAATAAGTGCATTGTAATCTACCCCCTCTCTCAAAACTCCGTATATATAAGATAATCTCATTATTTTTTTAGCCCATTTATAATGTGGCTTGTACTCATTCATTTTATCTCCTGAAGAGCTCTTTTTGACTCCTATCTCAGAGTGGTAATTATCTATTATGTCCTTTGCATCCATATAATCCTCGTAAGTTACAGCAGAAAGTGCCTGAACGATTTCGATTTGCTTTGGATGAATTACTGTCTTTCCCACAAAACCGTGATATTTATCTAGCATTATTTCTTTTATATATGTTTTTCTAATTACCTCATCCTCCATATTGAATAGCTCTGAAACTCCGGCACTTATAGGTATATCTAGTTCCTCCCTATTTAAGTAATTTATCACATCTTCAATAAATGAAGTCGCTATTAAGTTGTCGTATATACAGAAATTTTTATCTCTTCTAACTCCGTACATTCCTAGAACATCAGTAAGTCCTATTCTTATTCCGAGAACTCTTTCTTTATGATTTAAAATGCTGCAAAACATCTCTCTAAAATAAGCTTCCTTTATCTCCTTATATATAAAATCCTTAGATTCTATTATAGGTATGACGTACATATCTTGAAGCCCTAAATTGTCTAATATACCGATAAACGCCTTTAATAAAACTCCTGTCGCCTTTGGAATTATTATTCCAGTTATAAAATCCCTATTTTTTATCAATATATCTTTTATCCTCTTTAATTGCTCTTGATCTTTGACCCTTATAAAAATCAGCGGTAGATTTTCTAGCTTATTAAATACATCTTCTGATAAATCATTTAAGACTAATTCTAAGCTTTCTATAGCTTCCTTTTCTCCAAACTCACCTATAGCATCCTCTAAGCATATAGCGAGCGGCTTAGGGTGTTTATCTTGATCTACAACGCTTTTATATATTTGGCTGTACTTGTTGGCTGGGACATATAGAAAAGCCCCCAAAGAATACTTCAAAATATCTTTTTCAGTATTTTTATCGAACGGCTGTGGTTTTTTATAAAAAATTTCGTCTAATTTTTCATCGTCTATATAATTAAAATACTTCAATTTCGTCCTCCTACAATTATTTTAAAATATATCTTAAAACTAAAGCCGCAAAACATATTATTTTGCGGCTTGATTGCTTTTTAATAGTTTATTTCATTATCTTAAATCGTAGTTTTAATACAAATTATTTTCTGTTAGTTATTATATTAGTATTTAATTCTTCTAATCGTTTTGTATTTTGAGCTATTGCATCTCTATTAGCCTGTTCTATTCTCATAGTTTCTTCTATACCGTTTTTAATAGTGTTGTGCATTTTTTCTAGAGTTTCTATTTGAACAGAGCTTGAAGTCGCCATCTTCGCAATTTGAGTACTTGCGTTAGATACATTTTGTGCGTTTTTAAGTAGTAATTCATTAGTCTTATCGTCAAGTGCTTTTAAAGACTTAGTTTGAAGCTCTTGTTTTTTGATAAGTATTGCTTGAGATAAGCATTGTTTAAATACTGGTAGAGTTACTACAAAGGCGCTGTTTATTTTTCTTATTAATCCGTAGTTGTTGTGTTGCATAGTTCTAAGCATAGGTATTGTTTGAAGAGAAATATTTTCAGCTATTCTCAAGTCGTAAATTCTTTGAACTAACATATCCTTTATATTTAATAGTTCTTGGTAATTAGCTATGTCCATTTGATCTCCCATATCTGCCTTTGCTTTAAATTGTGGAAGCAATTCGTTGTCTAATTCTTCTACTCCCATTTCACCTGCTACAATGTATTTTTGAAGCTCGTTGTAGTAGTTGAAGTTTTCATTTAGCATAGCTCCTAATTGTTTATTAGAGTCAGCTATTTCTCTTTCGTAATTTTGAAGCTCGATTTGAATTTTTTCAACTTCTCCGCCTAGAGTTTCGTATTTTTGGAACATAACTTCTATAGCACTGTTTGCCTTTTTAAACATCTTTTGGAAGAAATTAGGTTCCTTAGTTTTTGCAAAATCATCTAGATCGAACTTATCCATTATTTTAGTAAGTCTAACTAGCATCTCTGAATTTTTTTCATTTTGGTTCATCTTTATAGTTGAAAGCAAGCTGTCTGAAACTCTAGCTATCCCCTCAGAAGCTTCTTTACCAAATTGAAGAATTGTATTTGGATTGTCTACTTCTATTAAAGATGTCAAGTTTTCTACTTCTTTAGATTTTCTAAGCTCCATCTTCTTGTTGTTTGTATATTCAACTATATCAAAGTTATCTTGAGCTACCTCTGGCACAGCTGGCTGTTGATTCTCTACTACTTCTACAACCTCATCGTTATTGTTTGAAAATTTACTGATATCTATACCCATTACTAATCACTCCATTTCCCGAATAATTTTTCAATCCATGAACTCGGATTTCTATTACTATTATTATAGCTATTTTGTCTTGATGATTTGTATTTTAAATTATAATTTATTACATCTAGTCTATGAATATCCACTATTTGACTGTTTATAATATTTTCAATGCAGTTTACTCCTCCTGGAGTAAAGATGACTATATCAAAACCGATTTTACTTAGAGTCAATAATAAAAATACTATTTCCTTTGTAAACATCCTCATCTGTTCAATATATATTATCAATTTAGGATTTATATTTGCATAGTCAAAGCTGTTTATTAAATACACGAATTTTTCATTCATATTTAAAACAGTGTAAAGACCTTTAACTATATCATCCTTGTTGAGCCCTTCTATGAACATATCACTTAAAATAGTTTCTTCTATTTTATTTAATATATTTTCCTGCCATCTCAAGCTTAAATTTGAAATAGAAAAATTTCCCTCTTTTATAATTGCTTTTTTATTAAGCCTTCCATTATTTTCGACGAAGAAAGATAAGTTGTATCCCTCTCTAACAAACGGTTTAGCTAGAGGTCTTATATTGTTGTCAAACTGTAGAAAATAAGAAAAATCCTTTATCTGTAATTTATCTACTAATGAATAATATTCATCTAAATCTCTGTATACTCCATCTATTTTTGTAAAAAATACCGGCAAAGTCACAATTTCTTCATCGAATTTAAATCCAGGTCTAAGTTTCATCGGCTCTTTCCAATATATATCGACTTCATCTACTGTAGAACTCAAAAGCAGTGTCTTTATATTTCTATTTTGAAGCTGCCATGGCTTTATAAATCCAGCATCGTTTAAAAGTTCATCGCTTATTTGTTTTGAAGCCTGTGCTCCTACAGTATATGCTTTTTTTATAGAAGATTTATCTAATATTTCTCCTTTTTTTACTCTTTCTTCAAATGAAATTATATCGTTTTCAATTGGATTATTTTCAATTTCTATATTGTATTTATTTGTATCTATATTTTGAAGCTCACCTAATCCATTTGGATTTATATACAAAATATCAAATCCAGCGATATATAAAATCAATAAAAAATATAGCTCGTGTTTTTTAATATTTCCATAAACTACAACCTTTGGAGCATCATTGTAATCTATAACTAAAGGATTTATATAGATTCTTATCCAACTCATGACCTTTATTATAAAATTAAATTTAACCCTGTCGTTGTTGAATTTATCTCCTTCTTCTTTTAAGAAAATATCAAAAGCTCTTTTTATCCTGTTGTTTATCTCTTCATATCCTACTAAATCTATATCTAAATCAAAAACACTTCCATTGTATTTAGAAGTCTTAGCTTTAAGATAAGATATTATATCAAAATCATCTGGATTTAATATGTTGTTAGTAAATAGAGCAATATTTTTTCTTCTTTTTATTTCTCTATTTAATTCATAAATTTCTAAATCGTAAACCTCTGCATCACCAACACCTATATACGCTAAAAAATAATTTTCATATCCTTTAGATGAGGTGTAGTTGCCTCTATCTGATTGGCTGGAGAATATTTTACTAAATATATTTGATTTGCTACCTAACTCCATGTTATCCTCCTTTTAATTTGCCATTTATTATTTTAGCTGCTTTATTTTTAAATAAAAGTAAAGCAGCTAAAACATTGTTATGCCTCTACTTTTGGCATATTGCTATCTTTTTTGTCTTCCTTTTTAAATAATCTGCCTATAAATTTAACTACTTCATCTACTACTATAACAGTAAATGATAGAGCTAATACTTTTAACCATACTGTTATACTAAGAGGAACTGCATTGAAGAAGTCTCTAAATACTTGTGTAAATATTACTTGTGCTATTCCTGTAACTAGTATAATTTCTATGGCAAGTTTATTTTTAGTTAAATTTGGAATTATACTGTCGAAGTTAAACTCTCTACAGTTAAATGCATTGAATAATGCACTAAATGCAAATATACAGAACATTACTGTTTCATTTTGCTCCGGTGTAACATTTAATATGTTAAATGAAGATTGTAACATAAGTATCAATGTTATATAAAAAGCATTACCTATAATTGTGAAAATCATAGATTTCGTGATTATACTTGCATTTCTATTGACAGGCTTTCTGTCTAATACGTGGTTTCTAACTGGTTCAAGACCTAGAGCAAGTGCTGGTGGTCCGTCCATTATTATATTAACCCATAGTAATTGTATAGTTGTAAACGGCATTTCTTGACCTAATACTTGTGAGATAATCGCAACTAAGAACGCGATTATATTAACTGTCAACTGGAATTGGACGAATCTTTGGAAGTTGTCGTAGATTCCTCTACCCCATTTGATACCACTTACTATAGTTGAGAATGAGTCGTCAGTAAGTATGATGTCTGCTGCGTTTTTAGAGACTTCTGTTCCTGATATACCCATTGCTATACCTACATCTGCCTTAGATAGAGCTGGTGCGTCGTTTATACCGTCTCCTGTTACAGCTACTACTTCGTCATTTGCTTGTAGAGCTTGAACTATTCTCATCTTGCTGTCTGGCTTACTTCTAGCAACTATTGCTATTGTCTTGATTTCTTCTTTTAATTCTTCATCAGTTAAAGTATCTATATATGAAGCTTCTACAGCTCTCATATTGTTTTTAAGAAGACCTAGATCTTCTCCTATCGCTCTAGCTGTGTTTATATTATCTCCTGTAAGCATTTTTACAGCTACACCTGCGTGATTTGCAGTTTTAACAGCCTCTGCTACATCTGGTCTAAGTGGATCTCTAATACCTACAAATCCGCCAAATACTAAGCTTTCTTCACATTTTTCTATACTTATATCTTCATCTTCAAGCGCTATTGCAGCTTCACTTGATTCTTCGTATATAGGCATTTCTTTATATGCAAATCCCAATGCTCTCATAGATTTTTCTTGTAATTTAGCTATTTCAGATAATATATTTTGTTTTCTATCTGGTGTAAGCTCTTTTACTCCATTTGGCTCTTCTATAAACTTACAAAGCTCAAGAATTACCTCTGGAGCACCTTTTGTAAGCAATACGTATTTGTGATTTTTTGCGATTATAGTAGACATTCTCTTTAAGTTAGAAGAGAATTGATTTTGTGCAATTATAATTGCATCGTTTCTCATTTTTCTATAATCAGCGTCTTTATTTCTAAGAAGTAGAGCACATTCTGTAGCACTACCTAGATATTTAGTTTCGCCATCGTGTACTTCTATATCTGCTGTAGAGTTTACTGTGCAGTTTTCTAAGAAATAACTATTTGAATTTATATTTTCATCTTCTACGTATCTACCGTCTATATAAGCCACTTCTACAGTCATTCTATTTTGAGTTAATGTACCAGTTTTATCTGAACATATAACTGAAACAGAACCTATAGTTTCGCAGGCTTCCTTCTTAGTAACTAAGGCATTTATCTTAGCCATCTTTTGCATAGTTATGGCAAGAGTCATGTTTATCATAGTTGGAAGACCTTCTGGAACTGCCGCAACTATTAAAGCTACACAAACAGTAAATGCAGTTTTTACTTCGTCTATAGAATCTAAAAATGCAAATACTCCTGAAGTATCTATTTTTAATCCATTCATGACCATTCTTACTACCATGAATATAAATAAAAGTCCTGCTATAGCACTTGAAACCTTAGCTATTAATCCACCTAAATGTCCAAGCTTTATTTGAAGTGGAGTTTCCTCGTCTTCTTCTGATAGGTTTTTAGCTATATCTCCCATTTGAGTATTGTCTCCTATAGAAGTTACAACCATCATACCTGTACCATATGCAACTAGAGTTCCTCCAAATACCATATTTATTTGTTTTGCTGGTATCGGTTCAAGCTCTTTTATGCCGTCTTTAGTTTCGACCTTTTCCATGCCGATAATAGCGTCGCATTTTTTAGATACGTCATCAGATTCACCTGTAAGCATATCTTCTCTGACCTTTAGGTTTATGCTCTTTATAAGTCTACCATCTGCTGGAATCATATCTCCTGTTTCTATAAAAACTATATCCCCAGGAACTAATTCTGATTTTGATACTTGCTCCACCTTTGAATTTCTAAGCACCTTTACCTCTATATTTTCTGTCAATTTTGATAGAGCTTCTGCAGCCTTTTTAGAACGACCTTCTGTGATCATCCCTATCGCTATACCTATTGCTATAGCACATACTATACCTATTGCATCGTGGAATTCTCCTATAACAGCACTTATTATAGCTGCTACGATTAATATCACTATCATAGGCTCTGATAGGGCATCTTTTAAATCATCCCAAAAGCTACCTTCTTCTCTAGGCGTAAACTCATTTAAGCCGTATTTTTCTCTTCTTTCTTTTACTTCATCATTAGAAAGACCTTTACTTTTATCTACATCGAGCTCCTTTAGTACGCTCTCTTTCGTCTCACCATAAAATTTCATTTTTTACACTCCATATGCTTTTCTTTCAAGATTTTTCTTCATGTCGTTTAAGCCTGTGTCTCTTGTTCCTTCACCTATTGCATTGAATTTCCAAGTTCCATTGTATCTGTATATAAGACCAACTAATAGACCTGTTTTTCCTCTATAATCGTCTGATAAGTTGTATCTAGCTATTTCAGAATTATTTTTGGCATCCATAATTCTTATGTATGCATTTTGGATCATACCAAAATCTTGGCCTCTTCTGACACAGTCGTAAATATTTACAACAAATAATAATTTATCTATATTAGGATCTATTCTATCTAGGTCTACTAAGATAACTTCATCATCGCCTTCTCCTTCTCCAGTTAAATTATCTCCTGTATGTATTATAGAATCGTTTCTAGTTCTTAAATTTCCAAAATAAATTAAATCTACTGGCTTGCTATCTCCATTTAATAAAAATACAGACGCATCACAATCTATATCAGCCTTTCCTGAGCCAAATAGGGATTTTAAAAATCCTCCTCCACCTTGTTCTACAGGGTCCCATCCTAATCCTACTCTGACTGCGCTTAATCCTGGATTAGATTTTCTTAAATCGATTTTTTGTCCTTTTTTAAGATTTATTGACATATCTCTTCCTCCAATTAGTTCATATTATACGTTTAAACCGTAGTTTCTACAAAGAGCTTCAAGTCCTCCTTCAAATCCTGAACCTACTGCAGAGAATTTCCATTCACCGTTGTGTTTGTATATTTCACATACAACTACTGCAGTTTCTATAGAGAAATCTTCACCCAAGTCGTATCTAAGTAATTCTTCATCATTATCTGAATTTAGAAGTCTTACATATGAATTGTTTACTTGTCCAAAGTTTTGTCTTCTTTCTTTAGCTTCATATATAGTAACTGTTACAGCTATTTTTTCTACATAGTCTGGCATTTTAGAAAAATCTACTAGTATTTCTTCATCGTCACCATCGCCATCACCAGTTCTATTATCGCCTAAATGTTCAACAGCTTCAGATGGATGCTTTAAATTGTTGTAGAATATAAAATCCTCATCGTGTTCTACTTTTCCACTTTTAGAAACCATAAATAAACTTACATCTAGGTCGAAATCTTCTCCTCCATCGAATACATTAGTATCCCAACCTAATCCTAACTTAATATGTTTAAGACCTGGATTTCCTTTAGTTAAATCGATTTTTTGTCCTTTTTTTAATGTGATTGCCATTTTACTTTCCCCCTCACTTAGTCTTATACGTTTATTCCAAAGTTTTTACAAAGAGCTTCAAGCCCTCCTTCAAACCCTGAACCCAAAGCATTGAATTTCCATTCTCCATTATGTCTGTATATTTCACAAACAACTATAGCTGTTTCTATAGAGAAATCTTCACCTAATTCGTAGTTTAAAAGTTCTTCTTTAGTGTCTTCATTTACAACTCTTACAAATGAATTACTTACTTGTCCAAAATTTTGTCTTCTTTCTAGAGCTTCATGTATAGTTACAGTAAAAGCAATTTTACTTACATTAGCTGGCACTAAGCTTAAATCAACCTTTATTTGTTCATCGTCTCCATCACCTGCTCCAGTTAAATTATCTCCTAGATGCTCAACAGCTCCTGATGAGTGCTTTAAGTTATTGTAGAAAACAAAATCTGCATCGCTATTTACTTTTCCACTTTCTCCTAATAAAAAAGCAGCTGAATCTAAGTCAAAATCAAATCCTCCATCGTATTTATTAGTATCCCATCCTAGTCCAACAACTAGATGTTTAAGTCCTGGATTTCCTTTAGTTAAACTAACCTTTTGACCTTTTGATAATGTAATTGCCATTTTTATCTCTCCTTTTAAAATTTGATTAAAGTTTTTATCTTATTTAATATCATTATAACATTTTTTATAATGTATATT
>NZ_JALEXO010000245.1 GCF_022780145.1 Intestinibacter sp. | reverse complement strand
AAAAAGGTATTAAATAAGCATATAGAATTAGATGAGCAAAATATAATCGATATATCTATAGATGTGAATGTAGCTCGCGATGAAAATGGCGAGGAGGTCGTCTTAAATTCAAAAAATGTAGACCAGATAATAAACGATATAGCGGGGACTATTGTAAGAAATACTAACGAAAACATGGTCATGCCTAAAAATATAATTATTTCTTCTAAAGAAAACATAATGGAACAGATTGAGTATCAAAATATAGAAAAAACATATGAGGGTCTAGACTTAGGTATTATGAGTATAGAAAAGCCGAGATACAGTATGGATCAGGTTTTTTTAAATCAAGATATGAAAAAAAATGTTTCGAGAATACTGGCTATAAGTAAAAATAAAAGAAAAATAGTAGAGGAGCTAAAAATTCAAAATTCTCTAAAGGGAGGAAATTCTATACTTTGCAATTTTTATGGAGAAAGCGGCAGTGGAAAAACCTCTGTAATACACTGCATAGCAAGTGAGATAAATAAAAATATAGTTACAGTCAACTACAACATGATAGAGGCAATACCTGTTTACGATATACCAAAGACTATAAAGGCGATATTTGAAATAGCTAAAAAACAAAATGCTGTAGTCGTTATCACAGAGAGCAATAGGCTTATAAAACAGAAAAAAGTAGATTCAAGCGAGTACTACGATAATCTAATCAACGTAATAAAGGGTTCGATAAAAGTAGAGATTGGAAAATTTGACTCCTTATTATTTTTTACTTCGACTAATAAAGATAAAATAGACGAGTATTTTAGCAAATTGTTCTTTATAAACGTGGAATTTAAAAATCCAGACGAATACGAACGCGAAAAGCTATGGGAGTTTTGTACTAAGGAAAATGTAAAATTATCTCCTATATTAGATCCTAAGAGCTTAGCTCAGAAGTATCAAAATATAAGTAGAGCTGATATTAAGGATATATTATTTATAGCAGCTTCTATTGCTTTAGAAAACAATAGAGATATTCTATACGAATCAGATTTTGATTCGGCGTACAGTCAGGTTTTAGAAAGATACTAATTTTATTTTGTGAAAATTAATAGAGGCTTTTGCAAATTTTGTTTTGCAGAAGCCTTTAATATATTTAACATGAAAAATCTATATTTAATTGAATTTCCTCCCCGTCTATAAATAAATTATCTTCAATTAAATAAACAACGCTATTTCTAAAAAAATATGCATCTTTATCAGAAAGCTCAAAAGGGCAATTTTTCTTATCTAGTACAATATTATTTACTTTTACTACTAAAAATTCGTTTTCAAATACAACATCTACTATCAAGTTATGTATAAATTTGACTTGGATATTTTTTAGGTAAGTATCGATAGATTTAAAAATAGAATCAAATATACAGTGTTTTAGTGCAAGCTCTTTATTGTAGCCGCATTTTGCACAATAGATGTAATTAGATGATGTTTCTGATGTTATAGTTGTGTATTCCTCATTACAAATGCTGCAAAATCTTTTCATTTTTGTTTCCACCTCGTTTTGAAATAATATATAATTAATTTAATTATGATTAAATAGTAGCACTAAAGTCCTTAAAACGGCACAGGTAAGTAATGGTAAATATATTTTGAAATTTATTAAATATTTTCGATGAAAATATGTTATCATATATAGATATGCGAGAAAAATGTATTGAGGAGGAATTTTTGTGGAAGAAATATCAAATATGAATTTTGAAAATCTATCTTTTTCAACAGTTATGAGAAGACTTTCAAACTGGGCATTAAACGATGGTATAAATGCTGGTGTAAAACTTATAATAGGTGTGCTTGTAATAATTATTGGATTTAAGTTGATCAATAAAGTATCTAATAAGTTTTTAAAATTTGCAGAGTTGAAAAGCATAGACGTTACTCTAGTTAAATTTTTAAAATCATTTATAAATATATCTTTGAAATGTCTATTATTATTGATAATAATTGGAGGATATTGGGATATTGAATTGACTGGATTTGCGGCTATTTTAGCTTCAGCAGGGGTTGCAATAGGTTTAGCACTTCAAGGAAGTCTATCGAATTTTGCTGGTGGATTTATAATACTTTTCTTGAGACCTTTTAAGGTAGGCGATTATATCCAAGCAGCAGGATTTGAAGGAACAGTTGAGCAAATAGGAGTATTTTATACTAATTTAGCGACTGTAGACAATAAATTAGTAATGATACCTAATGGTACTCTATCAAATGGAAGCTTGATAAATTTCACAGCTAAAGAAACTAGAAGAGTTGATTTTATTTTCTCAGTTGGATATGATACAGAGCTTTTAAAGGTAAGACGAGTTTTAAAGGATATAGTGGACAAGCATAATTTAAGTTTATCT
>NZ_JALEXO010000233.1 GCF_022780145.1 Intestinibacter sp. | reverse complement strand
AGAATGTGCTATTTCTTCGTATGGGTCTTCTGTATATAATATTCCTTCATCTATTAATGTTTTTATCTCATCATATGCTTCTGAGATAATATCTGCTTTATATTTATCGCCGAATTCAGCTATAAGTTCCTGCTTTGAGCTTAAGCTGTCCTCATCGATTAAATCATAAACTAATTCATCTACTATGTGAACAGATCCCGTATTTACATCTAATACAAAGTAATCTTCGCCTTGTTTAAATTTATGAACTAAACTCATTTTGTCTCCTCCCTATATAAAAACAAATCAAAAGCTGCTGAAATATATAAATATATATTTCAACAGCCCTGTTAATTATTTTTCACATTTTACGTTAGCTACTGTACAAGATGTTTTACAAGCAGATTGGCAAGAGTTTGCACATTCTTTGCATCCTGGTTTCTTTAAGCTATCTTTAATGTTTGTTTTGTTTATTGTTTTTATATGTTTCATACTAAATCACCTCCAATAAATACCTTGATATTTTACCATATATAATTTTACAAATAAAGTAAATTTTTGTAATATTCATATATTATTTGTTTCAGCTAAAACTTCCAATTTTCTTCATCAAATCTTAAATCTTTAAGTTTATCTTGATAATCTTTCAATTCATTCCAAATGTCTATATTTTGATCTATCCATTTTCCTAAATTAAATCCTGTTTTTTTAGTTATAAAATCTATTGCATCTTTTCCACACTTTAAATCCCATCCTTCTTTTTCAAATCTATTTAAAGGTGATTTTAAACTATCTTCCCTATCTTTTCTAAATAATAATATTGGGTTATAGCCCATAAATTTCAAATGTCTAGCTGAATCTGCTATTTCTCGAACTGTATTTGAATCATTTGAAACAAATCTAAATTTAGTATCTATTCCATATTTAACATCACTATTATTTTCTTCTATTGTAAAATCACATAAATCTTGTTGATCAGTACCTGTATTTTCTTCTAAAAATTTATTTATTATATTTTTTACACTATGAATACAACATTCATTCTTTATCTCACTGGCTTTGGTGTCTATCCATTTTTCAACGTAATCTTTGTATAATACCCTATCTTCTAACTTAACGTACTCAGAGAATTTAAACGTTTCAATCACCAATCTTTCCCATATATATCCGTATCTACGACCTATCATCTGTGATATCCCTTTACTTTTATTCGCAGATATATATTTCTCTACACTTGCTTTTATCTTACAAACTTCTTCATCTAATATTCTATTTAAATTATACTCTAATGTTTTATATTTATTAGTTACCATAATAACCCCCTACTATACATAGTTCATTATATATGGTAACTAATATATTCAGTTTTTGTCAATTAAAAAACGAGGTTAGTTTAACCCCATTTTTATTATCTATTTTCATCATGCAAATTAAATATCATCCATTTTAAGTACCATTTGCTCTACGTTTTTTTCTTTATGTTTATATTCTTCTGCATCAAAATTTTTATCTGTTTTTTTTTCAATTATAGTTTCACTATTAATAGAATTTAATCTCTTATTTGCAATTTCTACATATTCCTCACAAATTTCAAATCCTATATATTTTATTCCCATTTCTTTAGCAACTACTGCAGTAGTTCCACTTCCCATAAATGGATCTAGTACAATGTTATCATCATACTCTGGTACTGATAACTCTATTAATTGTCTTATTAAATCTTTTGGTTTTACTGTTGCATGGATATTAAAATCCTCCTTCTTATCTCTTTTAACATCTTCTATTATATTACTTTTAAAACCATCACTTGTTTTTGCTTTAAACAATCCAACATTATATTTTTCTAATGTCTCTATATAGTTATTTATCAATGGTTTTTGAACAACACATATAGCTTCCCACTCATTTCTTAAGCAACTATGCCATCCTTCCCATTTTTCCCAATCCTCATTTCCTATTTTTTTAAGCTTTTTAGATACATTTAAACCCTTTGGAATTCCGCTATTTCTTCGCCATACAATTATATCTCTAGCATAAAAACCTACATTTTCTAAAGCAACCTGAACCTGTGCTATTGTTCTTGTGCTATTAAATACAAATACTAATCCTCCTGGCTTCATTATTCTATACAACTCTTTTCCCCACGATTCAGTCCATTTTGAATATTCAATTATATTTTTTCTATTTTTATCATACCATCTTTTATTTCTTACTCCTCCAGCCAAACCACTTCCATATGGTATATTTTTAACTAATGTGGAACTTGATTGTTTTACTCTTTCAGTTCTCCTTTTTACTTCTTCTGAATCCCACTTATGGCCTATAAATTCATAATTATACGGAGGATCTGTGATGCATGATGCTATATAATTTTCTGGTATATCTTTCATTCCTTCTATACAATCTTTACAAATTATTTTATTAATTAAATCCATATATAATCTCCTTTATTAAACTTATATTCATTATTTTAATAAAATTTTCTACTATCTATTTAAACTAAAAACAAACCTTATTACTTATGATAAGGCTCTCC
>NZ_JALEXO010000208.1 GCF_022780145.1 Intestinibacter sp. | reverse complement strand
CAGATGGATATACTATATAAAAAAATTCTAACTCATCCTAGATTTGCAGAAATAAAACAAGATGCTATAAATCTTGAATGCAAAACTTTAGTTGATGATGATATGAATACTATAATGCTTTACTATAATAAACTATTAAAGCAAGCACAGTATGAAGGCAAGTTTGACGTAGCTGCAAGAATTCTTAAAGAGATAAGACAGATTAAAGCTATTGATAATGAGCAAGTGAAATTCGAAATAGATATTACAGTTGAGGGAATGAGTGAAGAGATTAATAACACACACACGCACAAGTCTTCTTAATTCGGACGCCACTAGTCCGACAGAATGGACACTACTCTTTTAAAAATAATTTCCCGAGATTTTTAGACTTACACAAAAAGGAATTACGGCATAAAAAAGAAAGGTACCCCCTTATATATGTTCTTGTACCCATACAAAATATTTACAGTATCTAAGAATAAGAGATTATTCAAACCTACCGAACCTCATCGAACTATAGGTATATATGATGCTACGATGATGAATTATAAACAAGCAAAGGAATATAACTCATCATGTCAGGATGTAAAGGTGTCAATATTGTTAGGCGAAATATCTAGAGGTGTTAAGCTAATATGTTTAGACTTAGATGATTGTATTGACGAAAAAGGAAATTTAGAAAAAGATACTAAAGATTTTCTAAGAGAATTTTCGAAAGATGAATGGGAATTTTCTACTTCAGGTACAGGTATACATATTTATGTATTAACCAAGGAAAATTTTGAAACTTTTATAGTAAAGGATTTAGAAGGTTGCAAATCATTTGAATGTTATACTAATAAACGTCACATAGTTACTACTACGTTTGATTTTGAAAATACCGATTTAAAAGTAGGTATACACGACAAATTTATTAAAAACCTTTACGATAGAGTTGAAGCTTTAAAAGCAGAAAAAACTAAGAAAAGCTTAGCTAATCAAGTTCAAAAAGTATTTGAAGGTAAGAGAATTAATAACGAACAGGATTTAAACTCTGTTCTATACAATAGAAAAGCAGTAACAGACATGTATACTTTAAGGGGATGCGGCTTTAAAGACCCTACATTAATTGAATTAATTGATACGGAACCTAATTCGGTAGACCAATCCGCTCACGATGCTAAACTCATAACTAAGCTAATGTATTATTGTTTATCATTCGATGCTGCGTGGGAAATGGCTAAGAAAACCAATTATTATAAGCATAAAGACGAGCGACACCAAAAGAAATTCAACAGCGAAGTTTACAAAGAAAGAACTAGAAAATTTATCGAAAGAGGATACAATTAATATGGGACAATATAAAAATAAAATCAACTGTAGTACTTGTTTAGCTCTTGTGTCATTGTTTTATTCAGGAGCTATGAGTACAACTGTAAGAGAAGCTATAGTTTACCACTTACTAAAATGTGATAAATGCTTAGACAGATATGAAAGTTACGAACACAATCATCCTGATTTTAAAGATGTTAATGTTAAATCAGTCATTAAATCTCTTAGAAAAGACTTGCAAGTCTCTAAAGATTATACAGACTCATTAGCTTCAGGTATAGAAATTATGTCATCTTTCACTCAGGATAGTAATACTGACGGAATTGATTTTAATCCTACAAAATGGCAAGATGCAGCTTCAAGATTTGATATAGAAACATTAATGAATTTAAAATTCTTTAGAGATTTAATAATGTCTTATGAATATAAAAACTCAATAGAAGATATAGACTATTCAGAGTTTTATAAATATATAGCTAGCAAGATAGGTAAAAGGGTGGATTTACTTGAAGCTTGCCTACGTAAAGAATATGTAACAAATTCTTAATAAAGTACTTGACAAATAGTTAATAATAGGTTACAATAGTAATATGACATATAGAGTTAAGATAAAAGATATTAAAAAAGAAGATATTCCTTATATTAAAAATCTATGCGAAGAAAATAATTGTGAATTTTCTCAAGAATGGAAAAGTAAACATAACAGTTATGTAGTTTATGATTACGAACCGTACCATAGTGTTGGATTTGAAATAAACGCGTATATCAAAAGTGAAGATTTTAACAAAGCTCAATTTGTAGAATATTTACATAGTAGAAGAAAAGAAAAAATAAATAAGTTGAATACAATATTAAATAATGAGGTTAAAGTATGAGAAATTTAGACCAATATCAAATGATATTCTGTGACATAGACGATACTTTGATTTATGGTTTCTGGACAGACTTAATGAAGTATACTTGGAATATTTTTAGAAATAATACACTATCGAATATTCTTATGTGGCTACAATATAACTTCTGCTTATTCAAAGTAAATCAAAAATTAAGATATATGTTAGTAAATACTAGTACACCTATAGTATTTTTGACTGCTAGAAAATATGTAAAAGAAACTGAATTAATGTTGAGTTATATATTAGGTAATGATACAATATTTGAAGTTAAGCATCTCGCTACCGATAATCCAGCAGAAGATAAATACAATGAAATAGTAAAATACATTCATAATTATCTTGAGATGGATGTAGAACTGGAGTCAATGTGCTTATTTGATGATAACAAATCAGTTAGAGATTTGGTTGCAACATTAGACATAGACACATTCGACCCACAAGCAATGAGAGATGAGGTAAAATAAGGAGATATACATGGAATGGTACGAATTTATTTTTTATACAGAAAAAGATGAGGTTCCTTACTTAAATCACGGAGATATCGGATTTTATAATGATGAATTACCAGTCGGAATAAAAGTTAAAATGGACTTAGACGGTAATATAGACTTTGAGGCTGGTGTAGAAGGATTAGGATATGATACCGATGATATTAAAGATTATGAAACACTATTAATGTTTTTGTACGACCATTACGATGAAATTGAAGAAGATGTAATGAACCATACAAGACGAGATTGTATAGATGAACTTATAGATATATGCAAAGAGAAAATAGAACTGGAGCAACCAACAAAAGAAAAAGATTTCGAATGTGCATTGAGACGAATTCGATATTTAACATCTAAGGAAACTTGTCATATACGTGAAGATGACGTAAACTTTAGAGTAATTTGTCACGATATTGCTGATGAAATATTAAGAAAGTATAAAGAGTAATTAAATGAAAGTAATAAAAACAAAATATACTTTATTACCAAAACAAGGCGAATTTTTATTTGGATTTGACCCAGCTTTACTACATCAGATTGACCCAAAAACTGGTAAAGAAAAAACTTATAATGATATTGCAGCTTACGTAGGTGGAATGGGTAGCGGAAAAACATTCTGCGGCTCACTACGTGGTTTGCTATTCGCCTTCTCTTGGGCAGGTTGTAGAGGCTTAGTTGGTGCTAAGTCTCAAGACCTGTTAGATAATACCACTAAAAAGAAATATGAAGAACATTTAGCTAATATGGGTATGGTTGAAGGTATAGACTGGTGGTATACTGATAGAAAGACCCAGATGAATATCCGTAACGGTTCAGTAATAAGGTTTAAGACTCTATCTGATTGGGAGCAATTCATGTCTGAGGAATTTACTTGGATAGAATTTGAAGAAGCTTCCTTTTTGGAAGAGATAACTTTTATTAAACTTATCACCAGATTACGTGAAGCTAAAAGAAGCAGTTGGGAAAACTATTTCCGTTCTTTATATATGCATACTAACCCTCAAGGTAGAAGAGGTTGGATTAATAAACATTTTATAAATCCTAAAACCAGAAAAAGTTCTTACCGATATATAAATGCTTCAACTAGAGAAAACCATCATCTCGGTGATGAATACGTAGAAATGTTAGAAGAACTTTATTCGGCTGAACAAATCTTAGAAATGGTTGAAGGTTTGGATAGTGATACAGATAACACTGTAGCATTCCCGAACTTTACAGAAGCTAATATTAAAGATAATTTGAAAGCTGATAGAAACGAGTCATTAATATTAACTTGCGACTTTAACTATAATCCTATGTGCTGGTATTTACAGCAGGAAAAAGATGGTGTGTGGTACATTCTAAAAGAATTTATCCATTCAAATGTTACTACTAAAGAAATGTGTAAGTTGATACAACCCGAGATAGATAAATTAGGGTTTAGAAAACTCACGATAATGGGTGATGCTCACGGTAGAGATAGAAAGACTAACGGCTCTGATTATTCGGTAATGCTTTCTCATTTTCAAGATGCAGGATATGATGTTACCTTATTAGTTCAAAAATCTAATCCATTTATTAAAGATAGACTAGCAGTGTTAAGAGGTCTAATTAAGAATGCTAAAGGAACTATCAAACTATTTGTAGACTCTTCCTGTGAAAAACTAATATATAACTTTAACGAAGCTAGAAATAATCTTGGAAATGGAGGTCTCAAGATACCAACTGATACCGATATTCAGAAAGACCCTTCAAAGATATATCTTATCCACCCTATAGATGCAGTAAGCTATCCAATGCACTACTTGCAAAGTTTAAGGGCTACTGCTGGTGAAGCTGAGAAATTATAGCAGGAGAAATAAAACAATGACCGATGAATTAACTAAAACCTTTTTTGATACTTTTGAGATTAAACAAAGAGAATATACTCAATGTTGTAGTCTGGGTTGTAAGAAGCCCTATACGGATTGTGTCAATTGCCAATATCAGGAAGCATACAAAATAGATTACCCACAAATTACCGACCGTATATTGTTGGAGTTAATATGCAAATTAAGTGGTGTATGTTGCCCTCAGTTTGCATTTGAAAGAGGTGTTGAAGAACTTAAATGGAATATATTAAAGCGGTGTATACATTATAACAAGGAACTTAAACAACAAGTACAGACACTATTTGAGGGAGGGTAATGGATAAGCTAAGAGAAATATACGTAATAATACGTTACAAATAGTTGACAAATAATAATTAATGTGTTATAATAAATATATACAGAAAGAAAAGGATTGTTATTAAATGGTAGATGAAATTATAACTAAAAAAGTGGAGGCTTATAATTTAACACCTTACAGAGATGAGATTAGACAGTTCGTAGTCGCTAATAAAGAACAGCTAGATAATTTCTCTAATATGGTTACGACTTATAATGAACTCTACAAAAGCATCTTCCTTGGTAGTGAGGAAGCTAAAACTGAGAGATTTCCTCAAGCGGCAGAAACTTATAAGGTATATAAAGCAGCGTTAATCGAAGCTTGCTTATCAGGTTATAGTGCTGCATTACCAGAAATAAAAGGTAAAGATGCTTACAGTACTCTACTAATTCCTAAACTTAAAAGCGTAATGGAAGACCAATTAAAAAGTATGTCTTTCCTAGAAAACATTTCAGGAGAATACGTAGATGACTGGATACTTAAAGGCGAAGCTGCTGGTTTCTTAAAGTTAAAAGAAAATAGAGAAGAATACAGAGTTAGAGAAAAACTTACAGATGCAGAGACTGGTGAAGAAGTTGTTTCATTAACTGTAAAAGAAATAGTCTCTTATGAAGATTTAGAATTAGAATATATCGACCCGTTAGATTTATTTGTAGATGCATACGATTATTTAAAAGACCCTAAAGGTTGTGTAAAAATTTTTAGAAGTTGGATTAGCCCTAAAGAATTACTAACTTCCAATGCATATCCTCTATTAACAAAAGAAGATAAAGCGGATATTGTAAATGCAGTGGGTAGAAATGCTGACGTAAACAGCGTTGATTATAAAACTACATACACGGTAGCATCTAACCTTGGAGAAAACCAAACTGCTGCAGACAAAATTGAAGTATTAACCTTTTACGGAGATTACATAACTTCAGATAATAAAGTTCTTACAGGAATAAGAGCAACTGTAGTTAATAGTAAATTAGCTAGATTAGAATATGACCCTGTATCTATTTGTAGATTGGTTTATGCTCCGTATAAAGTTGATAGAGATACACATAGAAGTATTTCCCCTATTGCTTGTACAAAGCCAGTAAATACATTACTTAACAGAGTCGTAGACTTATTTATTCAAAATTTAGATAATGCTTCTAATCCTATTGTAATGTATCAAAAAGGTAGTATCAATAGGGCACAAGCAGATGCTGTAAAAGAAACTAGACAATTAGAATATAATAGTTTAGAAAATAAACCAGAATTCTTTCTCCCTCCCTCATCTCCTCCTGACGGCTTGCCATTAATGAATTTAATTCTAGACCAGAACAAAAATGTTTTAGGGTTAAATCAATATATGGCAGGCGATGGGTCAGGAGCAGTAAGAACTGCAAGAGAGTCTAATATTATTTATCAGAAAGCAAACGCTAGAATGCGTGTTGAGACTGATGTGTTTAGTTACAGATTTTTATTAAACTTCTATTTAACTTTCTATTCATTCAACAGAGAACTAGCAATAGCAGCTGAAAATCCACTAGACCCTATTTATGCAGACCCTAAATTAAAAGTTAGCATATCGACAAATGCTTCTAGAGCTGATAAGGAAGGTGAATTGCAAAGACTGCTTGAAATGTTGAACTTACCAATTGCTCAAATGATATTCAGTAATTTACAACCAGAACAGGTTATCCCAGCTGTGAGATATTTAATGGCAAAAGCCGAATTGACTGATGTTGATAATTTACTAGAATTAATAGATAGTGCAACTGGTCAACCAAATACTGTTACTACTCCAGAGCAAGATGAAATGGAAAACAATATGGCAAATAATGGTAGTCCTCCGCAAGGTAATATGCCTGTAGGAAATATTACACCACAAGTGCCAGATATTTCACCAATGGAAACACCTCAAGGATTAGAAAACATTCCAACAGATATTCCAATAGATGATATGTTACAGTAGAATTTTAAAGCAAATAATAATAATAAAAAAAGAAAAGGATTGCTAAACAATGAATGAAGAACAAAACAAAAAATTACAAGAAGAAAAGAAAAACAAACAAGAAATTATTAAACCAGAAGAAACTGGAGAGATTATTGACCATAAGGATGAAGCTTCTAAAGCAACAGAAGAAACTGTTAAGGAAGAGAACCCCGATGCAGAAGTCGTGGAAGTTTCTGACGAAGTGGTGCAAGACAGTGAAGATGCTGGAGAAAAACAAGAAGAAAGTGCAGAAGCTCCTGTAGAAGAAAAGGAAGAGGAAAAGGTAGAAGAACCATCTGAAGAAGAAAAAGACTCTTCCGAAGAAAAAGAAGCATTAGAAGAAGAAAACAAAGAAGAAGAACATAAAGAAGAAGTAGTAGAAGAAGAAGACGTAAAAGAAGAAGAAGAAGTTGACGTTGAACAACTTAAAAAAGAACTAGCCGAACTGAAAGCAGAAAAAGAAGACGAAGCTAGAGAAAGAGAACTTGTAGAAGTAGCTCAAAATGTAGAAGTTGAATATGATAGGGTTGTTAAAGGTATTAATGAAGCTTTAAGAGAAACTCTTGAACAGTATCAAATTCCTGTAGATAAATCAATTCAAGAACTTGAAAAAGAAGACCCTGCGAAAGCTCAGATTGCAAGAAATTTATTAGTACAAGCTAAACAAGCATTAGACTTTAACACACAGAGACTTTCAAATCAATACAAATCAAAAGAACAAGATGTTATCTTTACTAAAGCTGAAAGACTATTTAATAAATATGAACTCTCAAATGAACAAGCTCAAGTAGCAGCAGAAACATTTGTATCAATTTTACAAGCTTCAGGACTTCAAGACTTAAAAGATGACTTAGCTGCCAAGGTAGAATTATCTGTAGCACAAGCTAGATTTAAAGTACCTACAGTAACACCACCAGTAGAAACTGTCAAAGAAGAACCAGTAAAAGAAGCTCCAAAAGTTGAAGCAGAGCCTGCTACAGAGCCTGAGAAGGCTGATGAAAATAAACCTGAAGAGGAAGCATCAAAGTCTGAAGAAAAGGCTGAAGAAAAGGCTCCTGAAGCTCCTGCTGAAGAATTCAAATTAGAACGAGGTGTAGCTAAAGAAGTTGTAAGTAGAAAAGCAGTTAATAATTTAGATGATTATAAAGAAGGTATCAACGGAAGTTCTTCTGTCGAAGCTTCTAAAGCATCTACTGTAAATAAAGATAACGTATTAGCTAAGCTTGCTGCTCTTCCACCAAGAGAAAGACAAAGATTTATGAAAGAAAACTTTGCATTAGTTAATGCAGCTATGAGAGATTTTAATGTTAAAAATAGCAGAAGGATTTAATTTAACCTATGCCTAATTATAAAAATATAATTAAAAATATACGAAACATATTTATAAAACCAGTAAAAGATGAAGTAAAAGAAATTGTAAATCTCAAACCAACTGAACAAGATTTCAAACAAGGACAAAAATTAGCTGTAATAGTTACTGCAGTATTAGCGGCAAATGGTATCCCAATGTCTACGAATAGTACAGCTATAATAGGTAAAGCTCTAGCCTTCCTTGTAAGAGATATAAAAGATGGTGTAGATGATACAGATAAACTATTTATTAGCAGAATAGTTAATGAAATTAAAAAAGTTCACCGAATAGATGGTGATGAATAATAACTACAAATCAGGTAGTCTTCTCTTTGTAAG
>NZ_JALEXO010000178.1 GCF_022780145.1 Intestinibacter sp. | reverse complement strand
TTTCATCATAAGCGTTTTGTGGTTTCCAGCCTCAGCTATTTTACCGTCGTCTAGAAGATATATTTTATCTGCATTTTTCACATTCAAAAGTCTATGTGAAATTACAATTACTGTTTTTTCTTTAGACAATTTATTTATACTATCCCAGATTTTTTCTTCACTTTCCACGTCTATATTTGAAGTCGCCTCGTCGAAAATATATATATCTGGATTTTTTATAATAGTTCTAGCTAGGCAAAGTCTCTGCTTTTGACCTCCAGACAGTAGATTTCCACCTTCTCCTACCTTTGTATCTAGTTTATTTGGAAGGCTTTTTACAAAACCATCTAAATTTGCTTCTTTTAGTACTTCGTATATTTCCTCATCCGTAGCTTCTTTTTTGCCCATAATTATATTTTCTCTTATAGTAGTATTAAAAATATAAGCGTTGTGGTTTATAAAGCCTATCTTTTTATTCAACACATCAAATGGGATATCGTTTAAGTTTATTCCATTTAATGTGATTTTTCCTCCATCTACCTCATCTACTTTAAGAAGTAAATTAGTTATTGTACTCTTTCCAGAGCCGCTCTCTCCTACAAATGCCACAGTCTGTTTGTCTTTTATATCTACATTTATATCCTTTAAAATTTTTCTCTGTTTGTCGTAGCTATAAGACACGTTTTCTAATTTTATATCTATATTTTCAAGAGATTTTAATTCTTTTTCATTTAAACTCTCTCTTTGCTCTATTTCTATATCCAGTAAATCGAATATCTTATCACTTGCCGATATTCCGTTCATAGCTACATGGAATAGAGATCCTAGAAGTCTCATAGGCAAGAAAAACTCAGCTGATAATAAAATTATTATCAAAAGCTGGCCTGGAGTTATAATAGAGCTTTTAAATTGACTTACTGCTATCAATATACCAACTGCTGAACATCCAAAAGCGACTAAATCCATTATAGTTATAGAGTTTAACTGCATCAAAAGAACCTTCATAGTTATCTTTCTAAAATTCTCTGCATTTTGATTCATCTCTATATTCTTATCTTCATCTAAATCGAATATCTTTAAAGTAGTAAGACCTTGTAGATTTTCTAAAAATGAATCACCTAAATCTGTGTAAACACCCCAGTATTTGCTTAGAAGCTTCTTAGCTATTTTCATAACTGCCATTATAGTAAATGGTATGAGTGGAACACATATAAGCAGTACAAAAGCCACCTCAAAGCTTATAAACGACAGCACAAAAAATAGAGTCAGTGGAGCCAGGACACTATAGAATAATTGTGGTAAAAATCTTCCAAAATATATTTCCAGCGCTTCAATGCCATCCACGCCCATTTGAACAACAGAGGACGTAGATATAAATTTATTATAGTTGACCCCTATATCAAGTAATTTCTCGTATACCTTCTCCCTTAAAACCTTTTTAACCTCACTCGAGCAGTTTAGAGAAAATTTAGTCGAGTAGTAATTAGCTAAAAATCTTACAGCTAACAATGCTCCTAGGTAAATACCATCTCTTAAATAATTTATATCTAAATTCGAGTTTATCAATTTATCTACAGTACTTCCTATAAATAAAACTACTAAAATATTACATATTATCGATATCCAGTTCATCAAAACCGTCATAGCAATCCATTTTTTTGAACTAGAACACAATTCTAACAGCCTTTTTTTAAACATTTCCAACCTCCTTAATAGTTTTCATTTTGACGAAGAAAACAACCTTTGTAATCCACATAATAACAATAACCATTCTCATTATATTGCTATCGATTTTTACGAACATAATAAGTAACATCAGAGATACAGGTATTGTAAGCATCAACTTGCCCTTCAATGTCATTCCGCCCTTTTCATGAAAATTTCTGACGTATTTATCGTATATTTTCGTTTTCATAAATTTTTCACTCAATCTATCGCTGCTTTTTATATAGCAATAAGAAGTCAATAGTAAAAGAGGTGTCGTCGGTAATACCGGTAAAAATACACCTACTATTCCAAGTAACAACGATATCGTCCCAATTACTATAAGTATTATTTTTTTTAACATACTCTCTCTCCTTTTATCTAGCATATCTTCTTAGGTATAAAATAAATCTGATCATTTTCTTCTCTATGTATATATCCAGATACTCTATAAACGTCGTTTATAGTTTTCTCATCTATGACCCTAGAAGCGCTACCCGTCTTTACTATTTTTCCATCCTTCATTATCACTAGATTATGGCTATAGTTTACAGCTTGGTTTAAATCGTGAAGCACCATTATTATCGTGATACCGTATTTTTGATTCAAGCTTTTGACCACCTCTAGTATCTCTATCTGGTGATATATATCTAAGTAGGTAGTCGGCTCATCTAGCAGTAAAACATCTGTATTTTGAGCTAGAGACATAGCTATAAACGCCCTCTGCCTTTGACCTCCAGATAAATTATTGACCTTTTTATGCTGTATTTCTGAAATCCCTGTAGCCTCGAGTGCAAAGTCTATCATCTTTTCATTTTCAACTTTATCCGTATAAATATTTCTGCCAAAAGAAACTAAGTCCCTAACTGTAATATCATCTGGAGATTCGTGCTCTTGGTAGACACACGATATATATTTAGCTATTTCCTTTTGCTTTAATTTTCTCAAATCCATATCATTTAAGTAAATTTTACCGGACTTAGGCTTTAAATAAGTCGATATCATATGCAAAAGCGTACTCTTTCCACTTCCATTTGGTCCAAGTACAGTAGTAATTTTTCCAGCTTCAAACTCTAAAGACAAATCCTTTATAAAGTCTCTTCCTTTTTGGTAGGAAAAACTCACATTTTCCAATTTAATCATTTTTCTTGCTCCTTCTAAGTATATAAATAAAAAACGGACCGCCTATCAAGCACATTACAAGTCCCACTGGTATCTCGTAAGGTCTAAATAAATTTCTACCTATTGTATCTGCAATCAAAAGCAGAACTCCACCTGTAAAATAGCTAAACGGGATTAAGTATTTATGCTTAGATCCTATCAAAAACCTGCAAATATGCGGTACTACAAGTCCTACAAATGAAATAACTCCTCCTACTCCTGTAGATATACTAGTCAAAAATACAGCTACTGTAGTTATAAGTATTCTCGACTTATTTACATCTAAACCTAAACTCTGAGCCGTCTTGTCCCCCAGTCCCATTAGATCACATCTTTTTATCACTAATAAAATTAAAACGATTCCTATAAGTGTGTAACAGACTAATATTTTAAAATCCATCCAAGTTACATTCACTAAACTTCCCATAAGCCATGTCTGTATAGATGAAACTCCAGCGTTGTTAAAAACCGTCATGACAGATGAAAGTGCATTTAAAATAGAATTCACACAGACACCTGCAAGTATTATCCTCAGAGGAGAAAATCCTCTATCTTCGCCTATCAAATAGACTAAAAACGCAGCTACTATACCTCCTATAAAAGCCATAATCAGCTTGTATTTCGCGATACTTGGAAATAAAACCATCACTAAAATCGAAGCTAAACTAGCTCCCGAAGATATACCTACTATCCCAGGATCTGCAAGCGGATTTTTCATAGTAGTCTGAAGTAAAATCCCAGATACAGCTAAATTTCCACCAATTATTACAGCAGCCAATACTCTAGGCAATCTCAAATCCTTAATTATCAAAAAACCTTCACTTTCTTTTTTTAAAAAAATCCCCTCAATAAGCTCTACAAAAGAGATATCAATACTTCCAATTCTCAAAGATATCAATACAGCTAAAGCTAAAATAAAAACTACGCTCAAAATCATGCATATTTTCTTTCTGTCGCTTAAACCATACGTTTCTATTTTATTCATACAATATTTCTCCTAATTTTTCTAAAGCATCACCTATTTTTAAATTGGCGCTCATTCCAAAATATCCATTTTCTAAATAAGTTATATCTTTGTTTTTAACTGCATTTACATGCTTCCATGATTTCTTTTCTAATTCCTCTTCTACAGATTTTTTAGCTGCTTCAGGCTCTGCATGAGTCATTACAAGTATTTTATCTGGATTTGATTTTATTATTTCTTCAGTGTTAACTTGGGTAAATGAAGTCGTCGCATTTGAAAATACGTTGTTTCCTCCCGCTAGCTCTACTAAATTTCCTACATAGCTTTTATCTGTAGCCACCATCACACTTCCAGGTGCTCCAAATAATACGAGTATTTTTTGATCTGAGTTCTTATTTTTTGATACCTTCTCTTCTATCTTGTTTATATCAGATAAAATTTCTTCGGCCTTCTGCTGTTTTTCGAATTTTTCACCTAAACTAGATATAGTTTCCTTCAAACCGTCTACATCACTCAAATTGTAAAAATCTGCATCTATATTATTTTGTTCAAATTGCTTTTCATAATCACTACCTAGAGTATCTACACATATTACACTAGTCGGCTTCAACGATTTTATAATTTCCATATCTGGATTCATGGGACTTCCGACCTTCGTAGCATCCTTTACGCTTTCTGGTAAATCGTAGCTAGTATTAGGTACACCGCTTACTTTAACACCTAATTCATCTAATATTTCTGTTATTGCAACAGATGTAGCGACTACAACCTGCTGTTTTTCTTCTTTATCAGCAGTATTTTCTTCAACAGTTTGACTCGAACATCCCACAGCTACAAAAACTATTAATAAAGCCGATATCATAAGTAAAATCTTTTTCAATTTTATGTCCTCTCTTTTCTTTATTTGTGTAATTTATATAAATTTAAATAATTTTCTAATTCAATAATCTTTAAATAAAAGGGAAAACTACCCCTGAATTTCCCCCTTTACAATCAATCTTTTTTTTCCTCCGTCTGTACATGTGATTAAAGTTATCTCCTTTTTATCCATGCTTTGACTTAATACAGAAGTATTTTCAGCTTCTGTATCGAATATCTCTTTTATTTTATAAATAAAACTGCCTTTAACTGTTTCTATTTCTATTTCATCGTTTATTTTGGCATTACTTAATTTTTTAAATACTTGATTGTACCAATAGCTGCTGTGTCCTGCAATACAAAAATTCCCGTATTCTCCCGGCATAGCAGTTTCTTCAAAGTGACATACATAGTATTTTAAATACTCTTCGTCCGTTCCTTCTACAATTACAGTCTCTAAATCCAGAGATTTTATTTTTATAATGGCTATTTCGTCTCCAATATTGAAATCTTTTTGTTCTGAGTTGTCTTCTTTTATAGCTTCTTGAAACCTCTCAATGCTGTCTTTTTCAACCTGTTTTGAATAGTATTTTAATCCTTGTGGGATTATTGCAATCAATAACCCCACAATAATTAAAAATCTACTTATTTTTCTTCGCATTTATTTTTTTCTCTTAACTACAAATCCTGTTACAGCGATTACTCCAAGTAAAATAACTGCTACTACGGGTATCTTGTATTTGCTGTATAGAGAAACTTTTTCTGATTTTAACTCAGAAACATCATCAGAAATTTCATCCCTAACAGCTTCAACTTCTTCAGTTTCATCAGCCACCTCGTACTTTTCGATAAGTTTTACGGTTTCAAAATCAGGTATAATGTCAAATTCTACATCTCTCTCCATTGCATCTACATATATTTGAGTCTTTATTTTAGAATCTAGTGAATCTAAATCGAATTTTATCTTTATATTAGAATCTGTCTCTTCTACTATATCTATATCAGTCTCTTTATCATCGACTAATATCCTATGATCCTTCATATATTCAACTCCACTAAACTCTATCGTATAGCTGTAGTCACCTTTTTGAAGAATTTCCAACTCCATAGTTTCATTTAAGTAAGTCCTAGCCATATTTTGTCCTATTTCTTGTTCATGATAGACATCGTTTTTTAATTCATATAATCCCGGCGTTAAATCTTCCTTTTCATCTGCAAAAGAAAAATTAGTCAAACTCATTACAGTTAAACATATCACAAATAAATGCTTTAAAAATTTCATTTTCGATTCCTACTTTCTCTTTTTTCTTCCTAAAAATGCACCTAATGCAGTTATTAAACTTCCTCCCATAAATAGTGCTTCACTATTTATGGCGCTTCCAGTTTGAGGTAATTTTCCATTGTTAGACACTTCAAAATCTTTTACAAACTTATATGTATTTTCAAGTAGTTTAACTCCAAATTCCACAGTTGTATTCATTGGAACTATAAATACATTTACTTTTATATCGTCGCTTAAAGAATTTATTTTAAATCTATAGCTTTTGCTAGAAGAAGTTGATGATACAACTTCATGATTTACTAACGATCCATTTACATAGAATTTATGATTTTGCATTAAATCAACTCCTGTAAATGTAAGAGTTAAGTAAAGCTGACCGTCTATTTTTTCTATTTTAGAATTTTCGTTTAAATATTTTCTGGCCATAGCTTTTCCTGTTTCATTATCGTGTACGATTTCATTTTGTATTGTATATAATTTACCTTTTTTATTAGTATTGTTTTCTACTAGGATTTTATTACTATTATTATTGTTAGTGTTATTTGATATATTGCTTCCACTATTTATATTTACATTATTAGAATTGTTGTTTTCTGGTAACTTACCTTCTTCATTTAAGCTTATAAACTTCAATGTAGATTGATTTAATTTCAAATCAAAGTCTACAGTTCTGCCCATAGCTGTCACATAAGCGCTTATATTAAGTGCTGATGATAAATTAGGTATTTCTAATTTTATTCTCACAGTATCATTTCCAACATTTGTCTTTGTATAAGATAGAGTTTTTGAATTTGATTTTATAACTATATCCTTCATCATACTGCTTTGTCCCATTTCAAATGTAAGATAGTATTTTCCATTTTTTATTTCTAGATTGCTAGTTTCATTTAAAATATTTCTAACCATAGAGTATCCCACTTCATTGTCTAGGATAACTATGTTTTTTATTTGATAATATCCATTTTTATATGTAGTATTTGAATTGCCTCCGTTTACAATTTGATTTTTATCATTTTCTTGTTTATTATCCTCTGGCTTTTCTTGATCTACAGCTTCATTTTTATCTGAAGAAGTAGTGTCGTCATTTTCTTTATCCTGGCTGTCTTCTTCATCTTCTTCTACTGAGTCATCCTTATTTTCTTCATCAGAAGGATTTTTATCAGGAGTAGCACCTGTTATTGTATCATTTTCTTCTTTATCCTCTTCCTTATCAGCCTCATTCCCATTTGAGCTATCAGCTATTTCAGCTTCAACTCTACAAGCTGCCTTTACCACAAAGCCTTCAAAAGGATTTATCTCAAAATTTATTCTTATATCATCCTCTAGAGAATCTATTTTAAAAGTTATCGTTCTATTTTCCCCTTCTAAAGTATTTGTGTACTCTACTTCTTTACCATTTACAGTCGGAACTACAGACTTCATCAATTGTCCTGAACTTAAAACTATAATCATGTATTTTTTATTATTTTCTACTTTTAAGTAACTCCTCTGTACATATTTATTTGCTGATGATTCTTCATCCTTCGTTTCGTGCTTTAATACTGTATTTAATTTGTGTATTTCATTATTTTTAACCGAAACTACACTTTTATTTTGGTAAACCCCATCTGCATATACACTGTTTACAGTTCCTCCAAAGATCGATAAAATAGCCATCATTGCCATAGCTGTTTTTAATTTTTTGTGTCTAAATATCATGTTACTCCTCACTTTCTTTTTTTGTAATATAAGATTATCATATTTGATAATCAATGTCAATTACAAATAATTATATTTTTCAATTCTATTTATAAATTAATTTTAATAGTATAACCTTATGATATTTTTGTCATTTAATATTTAACCGTTAATTCTTGAAAATATAAATTAATTAGACTATAATTTAAATATAAGTTTAATACAGACTTTCAAAAAAACGTTTTTTAAGGGGGATTCAGAATGAAATTTGGTGACAGAGTTTTATATAATAATGGAAGTTCTCATACTTTAGGAGTATACCTAAAAGAAATAAGCTCTCATGAAGCATTAGTTAAACTAGATAACAATCCTGTTAAAGTTGTTTTACCTACTGATAATCTTACATTTGTAAAAGATATGGAACAAATGGATTTAGCTCAAGCTCTAGTAATCGCTGATTACATAGCTAAAGAAGAATACGACGGTCATTACACTTTACTTGCTTTTTCAACTGGATACAGATTCTGTTTTGGAACATTAGACAAAATCTCTTATAATACTACTAGCTTAATGCCTCTTGGTAAAACTATAGAAGAAGCAGTTAAAAAAGCTATCGACGGTAAAATAGATGTAGATAATATTTTAGATAGAGAAGATAAAATGTTAAGATAATATGATTACAAAACTTGTATCAATATTAAATTGGTACAAGTTTTTTTATGCTTATTTTTTGTTTTTGGAATAGTTTGTAAACTTCTAGAATACTTATTAAATAAGATTAATAAGCTCTAAGGAGGTATTTAATATGAATAATGTATCTGCAAATCTCAATATATATTTTGAAGAACCTAATTGGATTTGTGAATATTCGAGAAAAAATGGAGATGATATTGAAATATGTAAAATATTTTTTGATTTTGAGCCTCCAACTTGTGATGTCTATAAATATTTCTTAAAAAATTTCAACAATTTAACTTTCCAAAAAAGTAAACTTGAATCTGAAAAAACTGTATTACTTTAGGCAAAATTTTAGGCTGTTGCAAGTGTATACAAGCTTCAAAACGAGCCTATATATTATTTGCAAACAGCCTATCGATTAATTTATATCGTATAACCAGCAGGTATCTTCATCAATTTTTTTATAAAAAATTCTTCCCTGATCTTCTTCGTATTTTGCTTCGTGGAATTTAAAAATCATGCCATCAGATGATTTGCCAACTACCTCTATTTTTCCCTTTTCACATGAAAAACAGTATTTAAAGCACTTGCCTTGACCATTTTGCATAGCTTTAGCTTTTTCAACTATCTCATATCCTCTAATAAGTGGTACTTGGAATTGGCTTTTGACACCTGAAACAGGTCTACATTGGAAAATATAGTAAGGCACAACTCCGAAAGATGTCAA
>NZ_JALEXO010000108.1 GCF_022780145.1 Intestinibacter sp. | reverse complement strand
ATCTACCTCGTGATTATCTTCTATCATAACTAGATAATACTTAGATTTTTTGTCGTATTTTATGCTGCTCTTTAACGCAAATCTCTCTTTGAACACCCTCTCTTCAGCATTAGACGATTTGCTGTCGGCGATTATGCTTATTTCATTAGAAATCACATTTCCAGCCTCGTCTTCAAAACGAGCCTTTAGCATAATCGGTTGTTTCTTATCCTCTACCATATCTTTTTGGAAGAAGTTTATAGTAAACCTAGGTGTAGTTATCTTCTTGCTTATAGTGCTCATCTCAACCTCTACATAGGATTCTTCTATTTTACTTGCCTTTTTGTTTCCTTTAAACTTGATAACTGGCACTACTATCTCCTGTGGCATAGTTCCACCGTGGACGTAATTGCTACCTGCACCTTGTTTTGCAAATCTGACTTCACCTCTTGGAACAGTTACAAATTTCTCGCCCTTATTTGACAGTATATAGTCCATAGAGAAAGTAAGAGTTCCCTCTTGTCTCTCAAAATCGTCGCTTATAGCATATCTTCTCGAATACTTGTCATCTGATTTGTAGGTGATTTTTTCAGTAGTTTTTATGCTGCCCCTTCTATATAAAAATCCGTGATCAGAGGTTATATAGATATTGACCGCATTTAATCTAGTCACGAGGTTGTTTACTAATTGCTTAAGTTCGCTAAAAGTATCCTCGCATGATTCAAATACCTCTCTCTCTGTAGCAGCATTATCACCTCTAGCATCTATTACATTGTGGTAAATATAGATTACCTTCTTGCCTGTAAAAATTTTCTTAAACTCACTAGAAGGTAAGTCCTCTATATCCTTGTAAGCTACAGCTAGCGAACTAGAATTTTTCGACTTAAGTATCTTATCCCTGTTTGCAGTTCCTTCTGAGCTTATGCCATCTACATATACGTTGTTCTTATCATCAAGTGTTATATTTTTATTCGGCAATAAACTAGCCATTCCGAGCTTAGTACAAGAAGGCAGCACTCCTTGAAGTATATCTACAGTAGCAGTTCCCTTAGCCTCTACATTTAGTATATCCGCAAGCTCCATCGCACAATCGTATCTAAGTGCATCAGAAATTATCACGAACACCCTCTCATTTTTTAAATTATGAGGCTCTATATAATTAGGATAAAATGCCTTTTGAGATATAACTCCAGGTATATTCCAGTTAGTTCCCAAATTAGCCTCCACAGAACTAGACCACTTCACTGATAATTCGTCTAAATACCAATTAGTATAGACCTCTTCTATTTTTTCCATAAGAGAATATATCATATCCTTGTCGTCAATTTTATCGTAAGCCACATAGAATTTTCTGTAAGCCTTATCGATTAAATAGTAAGAATTTACATCGTTGTTATAGTATGCTTCTATCATTTCATAAGGAGTCTTTTCCTTTATATAATCTACATTCGCCTTGATTCTAAATAAATTTATAGCTTGCTCCAATGCATCGTAGTAATTTTTATAATCAGGATACCAATTCAAGCTCTTTCTCTTGTTTATGATTTCCTCATACTTGTCAAACTCGTCGGCACCACTTATAAGCACATCGACTAGTTTTTTAATTGTAGCTTCATCGAAATATCTAAACGTATCACAATTTATAAAATCATCTTCATTTAATTTAGATACCACATTTTCCAGCTTGATTGCATTTTGGACTTTGTCGGCTAGTTTTTTGTATATATCTAAATCCTCTCTATCATTCATAAAATGGTTTATAAATATAGAGCAGTTAGATTTTTTGTCTGATATATATTCTGTATAGCTCTTTGGCAACTGCTTGTCTATTTTCTCGTCTAAATCTGTAATAGTCAAAAGTATCATCAGCTTGCCGATGTTTTTTTCTTCTAAATTATATCCGTAGTATTTAGAAGCTAACTCCCAGAAAGCATCTATGTCGCCGAACTTTTCAATGCTTTCTAGGTATTTTTTATCTTTGTTTAAAAATTCCTTTAGCAATACCTTAGTCACTTCTTCAAAATCAGGCACAGATAACTTGCAAAGAGCTGATAGTACAGCTATGTGTATGCTGTCCTCTGTGTAATCGCCTATATCTAGCTTCTTGAAGGCTGCATATCTGTCTTTGTTGTTGAAGAATTTTGAGTAATTTTTTATAACAGGAGTCAGCGATTTGTCTGTTATGTTTAAATCTCTCATTGTGACTGTTGTCTTATCTGTCGAAAATTCTACGCTGTATTTTAACACATCAAGCAGCCAGTCCTCTCTAGGTGCTGGCTTTGGCATATTGGCGTAGATTAATATGTTTGATGTTGGATCTTCTTTTTCTAGGATGTATCTAGTTTTGAAGTAGTTGTTTGGTGTAAGTTTTAGAGTTCTTACGTTTTGTAGGTTTATGTTATCTATATCTTCAACGAACTCGCCCTCTGCATCGTACCAGAATACTATGTGGCGCGGGTTCTCGTTTATCAGCGGTTCGTTGTATATTTCTGATAGTACTTTTGTTATCTCGTCAAGATTCATGGGTTCACCGTCTTTCTTTTTTGTTTCTAGTATATTATAATCTATTTTTTATAGACTCTATCTCCTTTACATAAATAGATCTATTTTCTTTTTCTTTTGGTATATTCAAAAAAACTTGTTTTTTAGCTCTTGTTATAGCTACATAAAATAATCTTCTTTCCTCACTATTCTGATTTACACAATGTTCATTTCTATTAACCTTAGGTAAAACTATATCCAATATAGGATCATCTTGAATATTTGTTGGGAAGCCTTTCATTTTATTATTTTTATTACTATCCTCACAATTTAGTATGATAACATAATCTGCTTCCATACCTTTTGCTTTATGTACTGTTAAAAATTTAATGTCCAAGTTTTTATTTTTTTTATAAACTATATTATCATTTGGATAAACACTTAAATATCTATTATTCTCATTTTTTAACTTATCTCTATCGTCTTCATATCTGCCTAATATATACACAGACACCTTTTTATAATTTTCTTTTTTCCCTATTTCATCTAATGTTTTCACTATATCTGTTGTAAATTTACATTGTTCTCTAAACAAATTTCTTTTATAACTTACAACTTTTTTATATACATTTGATTTATCTAACATTATAAATT
>NZ_JALEXO010000103.1 GCF_022780145.1 Intestinibacter sp. | reverse complement strand
GATTTATAGTTGTAGGCTCATCTGGATATATTCTAGTTATCTCATGATCCATTTTTGCCATATCGTATTTATTTGCAAGCTTCACTCTTTCAAATAGCTCTTTTTCATCTAAATCTCCAATCACAAATAGCGCCATGTTTCCAGGGTTGTAGAAGGTATTATAGCATTTATAAAGCTCTTCCTTTGTTATCTTGTATATGCTATCTACTGTACCAGCTATATCTACTCTAACAGGGTGGTTTACATACATAGCTTTTACTGCATTTAACGCTACTGTCCAACCTGGATCATCGTCGTACATTTTTATTTCTTGGGCTATTATTCCCTTTTCCTTCTCCACGTTTTCATCTGTGAAATAAGGTGTCTGTACATAATCAAGCAGATGATTTAGACATTCATAAAAGTTATCTGTAGTCGTAAATAAATACGCTGTTGTCGTAAAATTTGTAAATGCATTTGCATTTGCCCCCCATTTAGAGAATTTCTCAAATGCATCTGTATTGTCAGGTTGCTCAAACATCTTATGCTCTAAAAAATGTGCTATCCCTTCATGTACTCTAAAAGGCTCGCTTTCTCCTATTGGAATAAATTCTAAATCATTTGAGCCGTAATTTGTAGCGAGCACGGCGTATTTTTTAGTAAAACCTCTCTTAGGCATAAAATACACATCTAATCCATTTTCTAGCTTTTCATAATATAACTCTTCTTTTAATAATTCGTTGACTATCTTTTCCATTTATGCCCTCCCTATTTACTTAAAAAATATATAGTATCTAATTCAACATCTTTGACAGCTTCGATTATATCTTCTTTTGTCACATTATTTATTATATCCTTTATCTCCTCTATACTGCTGTTATCTTTTGCTATATACTGTGAAAAATAAAAATCTGAAACTCGACCGATTTCATCGTTTAAAGAATTCAGAGAATCTATAAAGCCTATCTTGGCATTTGAAATCTCAGTTTCTGTTATATCTCCATCCTTTATGCTTTGGAGCTGTTTTTTGATAAGCGAAATAGTCTTGTCGTAGTTTTCTGCTTCTATACCAGAACAAATAAACATCACAGATTTATTTTTTTGTATTGTAGAGTAAATAGTATAGCAAAGACTTTCTTTCTCTCTTACATTTATAAATAACTTACTATCTGCTCCTCCACCTAGTATCCTAGAACCTAAAAGCAAGCTGTAGTACTTTTGCTTATCTAAATAATCTACATTACATCTATATCCCATGACTAGCTTTCCTTGAGCTATATCCATAGTTTCGTGTATTTGCTTTACTTCTTCTACCTCTTTATAGTACTCGCTCTTTGGTATGTCGATTATTTCGCCTCTTTCAAATGTAAATTTTTGTTTTATTAAATCCACTACCTCATCCTCGTCAAATTCACCCTCTACAATTATCTCTATAGGCGATGTCTTTAATACTTTCTTGTAGTGCTCGTATAAATTGACGCCATTTATAGAGTCTAAATCTTCTACATAGCCTCTTCCACTTATAGAATAAGGCTCTCCTTCAAACATAATCTCAGTCGCTCTGTTCATAGCATAATTAGCTTTATCGTTTATTATGCCTATTATTATGTCCTTTCGTATTTCCTTTTCTATTTTTAGATATTCTTCATTAAATCCCCCATCTACAACTAGAGGATTATTTATTACTTCGTTTAAAAGCTCTATGCTCTGTCCTAAAATTTTCTCATCTAGATATTTTTCATTTACAGATAATATACTAAAGCCTAGTATTTGATTTTCTCCTCTTTTAGATATTCCTGCACTTAAATAAGCTCCGTACAGCTCTTCTTCTCTATCTGTCAACTGGCTTATTGTCTTGTATTTGCTACAACCACTTTTTAAAACTGCTGGAAGTAGAGCATTTTTTGTAACTTCTTCTCTATTTAATCTTCTTGATATAAATACACTTACTAGATTTGTTTTAAACTTGCTCTCTGGAATCAATGTTAGATTTACATTCTTCCCTATTTCTATCGTCTTTAAATTTTTCATTTACTAGCTCCTTTTCCCTATAATTACTATATTATATAATAATACCCTATCTTTGTGATATTTGCTAACTTATTTTAAATGTTCTCTTTATATTATAACTATATTATAACTTTATTTTTACTATTATATACAAGGTTCAAATTGTTTACATCTATTGGGTTTATGATGTATAATACAATATGTATGCCTAAAATTATTGAGAAAAAATAATTAATTTTAATATAAAGAGAGGTAGATTATAATGAAATTAGGAATCGTAGGTTTACCAAATGTAGGTAAAAGTACTTTATTTAATGCTATAACTCAAGCTGGTGCAGAATCTGCAAACTACCCATTTTGTACAATAGAACCAAATGTCGGTGTCGTAGCTGTTCCAGATGAGAGATTAAATGTATTAAACAAATTATATAATTCAAAAAAAATAGTTCCAACTGCTATAGAGTTCTGTGATATAGCAGGTCTTGTTAGAGGAGCTTCTAAAGGTGAAGGTCTTGGAAACAAATTCTTATCACATATAAGAGAAGTAGACGCTGTAGTTCATGTTGTTAGATGCTTCGAAGACTCAAATGTAGTTCATGTAGATGGTTCAGTAGATCCACTTAGAGATATCGAAAC
>NZ_JALEXO010000064.1 GCF_022780145.1 Intestinibacter sp. | reverse complement strand
GCTCTGCTAGACTAATACCCTCTGGATTCCAGTCTCTTTCTTTTATATCTATATTTTTAAATTCAAATCCTGATTCATACACAAAGGCAAGAAACCTCTTATCTAGCCAAGGAGCGCTCCAGCATCCTGACCTACATATATGCACGATTTCACATGGATTGTCGCATTTTACTTGATTTAAGCTCAAGTAGTTTATATCGTAGTTTTTATTGATTTCCTCAAACTCCTCTGGATATTCGTTTGTATAAGGACCGTAAATTATATTTGCCTGGTTTATTTTACCTTCGTAAATTAATTTTCCAAGCCAGTCAGCACAGTTGACTTCAAATTTAAATGAATCTAAGCCTTCATATCCTAAATCAGAATGTGAATCAAATGAAAAAACCGAATCGACGGCTTGCTCTACAGCAATTTTATATGCATCTAAATGTGATTCCGTAAGTAGTATTTTTGTATTCGGTTTGAAATTTACATTTTGCTTTAATTTATCCCAAAATTCGTCGACCTCACCGCCCACATTCATATGTTTTGTGATGTCAATACCTCTATTTTTTTCTTCAAAATATTTTTTATACCAATGCTTGTATATATTTGTCTCGTTTTCTATATACGAACCATTCCATGTATTCATATAGTCCATAAAATAGTCCCAATCTATTGTTATCAGTGAACTCATAGTATCTCCCCCAAACCTTTTATTCACTTTAAATAAATTTGTTTAAATTATATTTATATTTTATATACCTTTTTGAAGAATTTTTCAACCATGATTTTCCTTTTACATCAGATCATCGGCTATTTTATTTAAGCTTTGAGCTATAAATTTAAACTCTGTATTTAAATCCAAAGTCTTCACCATTATTTTATTTCCACTCATCATATACTCACCATTTGGAATTACAGTTTCATCTGTTTTTGCGTATAAAAGCAGTCCAGATACATTCCCAGATTTATCTGTATCTCTGTTTTTTACATAGGTAAATATCTGGTATAAATTATTTGAGTGGATGGTTCTACTGTTGTAAATATCTATAGTCTGCATAGATTTTTCGTAGTATTTTGTATCTATAATCAAGATTTTATCCTTGCCTCTAAGAGTTATATCTGTCTTCATTTCCGGCAAAAATTGTTCTGATTCATCGTCTAGATTCCATTTTATCTTTGAAGCTCTCGGATGTAGATTTGGATAATGCTTTTGGTAGTATTTCAATACAAATTTTTCGTACAAGCTGTACATTTTCTTCTCACTAAAAAAACTAGCTAATCTGTATTCTCCATCATCAGTAGACAACAATAAATCATTTAAAACTAAATAACATATATTTATTATACCTGTATAACCTTTATTATTTCTGTTGTACTCAATATCGCTCCATCTTATTTTGTCTATTTCTATTAAATTCACATTTGAAAATAAAAACATCAGTTTTTTTAGATTTTTCTTATTTTTCTCGGATACATCCTTTGACAAAATTAAAACTTTGATAGTAATCTTGATTATACTGTTCAAATAATTATTTATAGACAATTTATCGTATTCACAATACAGCTTGTTCTTATTGCTCGCTCTTAGTTTTATACTCTCTTGTATATTTATCTTTCCCTTTAAGGTTTCTACTTCTGATTGTTCTTCTATATATTTTTTTATCATCCCTCGTTTCATTTGTTTAGAAACCATTTTAAATAAAATAACTGATAAAATATCACCTACATTTTCAAATTCTTCAACTGCGATATCCCTGTAATCATTTTGAATTAAATCTGTATATACATAAGACAACATGTAGTATATGTTCTTTATAAAAATACTTCTGTCCTTTATCATAGCTTGCACCACACAATCACTCGACTATATCTCTTAAGGCTTTTTCCCATTTTTCTAGTTTATCGTAGTCATCAAACCAGTACTCCTTCAAAAGCGGGATTATATCAAATTCAACGATTTCGTAAATATATTTATCTGTAAAATCACCACTTAGAAAGTAACTATGCCCTATACAAAATCCTTGGCCGAGAGAAAAATCCTCCGTTATATCCTCGTTCAACAGCTTTACTGTGCCTATTAATTTTGAAACTTTTTCATTATTTAAGCTCTCTATATAACTCAAAAATCTATCGTTTTCAAACGCAGGTTTCACATCAAAGAAACTAAATCTACGTCTAAGCGCGTAATCGATCATTGCAATACTTCTATCGGCAGTATTCATAATCCCGATTATATAGATATTTTGAGGAACACTAAACATCTCACCGCCATAAGCAAGTTCTATTTCCACGCCTCTATAGCTATTTTCTATAAGCATCATCAGCTCTCCAAATATTTTACTGATATTTCCCCTGTTGATTTCATCTATAATGAAAAAATATTTATCCTCTGGATTTTTTTCAGCTTTTTTACAAAAATTATAAAATACTCCGTACTTAAGCTCAAACCCATTTTCACAAGGCTTATATCCCATTATAAAATCTTCATAGGAATAATTTTGGTGGAATTGGACAAACTTAACTTTATCATCGTCCTTTGCTCCTAATATAGAATACGCCAGACGTCTAGATAAAAATGTCTTGCCCACACCAGGCGCTCCTTGAAGTATTATATTTTTCTTTCTATTTAAAATTCCAACTAAGATATTGTATTTATCTTCATCAATATAAACCTCTCTTAAAAAATCTTCTTTTGTATATTCATTACACTTCTCCTGTTTTTTATCATCTTGAGCAATATCTAAAATAGAATCAAAATTAATTTTACTTCCAATGTATATAATTTCCTCTGTAAGTAAATGCAGTCCCTTATCAGCGAAATTCATATTTCTAAACCTATCCATAGCTATTTTAACCAATTCCTGATCATCTTTTACAACTGTAAAAACCTCTTCACACATATCATAATAGGCTTGCAAAATCTCAAAGCTACCCCTCTTTTGAGAACTATCATACCCTATCTTATCTGCGAAGTTTTTAAACTTGCCCTCCTTATATATACAGTATTTCTCTGGAAATCTAAAAAACAAATAAGTGCTAATAGCGTTCAAATTCTGATAATGCGCATTCATTTTTTCATCTGCATACTGCTTTAATAAAATATCAGACGCATCTCTAAAAGAATCAATCCTTCTAGGTAAACTAATTGTCTCATTAAATAAATTTATAAACATTTCTCTAACTGTCTCAGGCTCTTTACTTGCAAAATACAAAACCATATTTTTAGGGAAAAAATTTCTAGAAGCTAATAACCTTTTGCTCTTAGATAGTGACTTAGACAACATATCGTAAAAATCTTCTGCATTTATATCCCAATTATCCTGAAAACACTTTATAGCCTTCAATTTATAAATTTCATCTAGCGAAATATTTTTTATATCTTTTTTATAATAACAAATTATTTTTTCCAATTTATCTATATCAAATTTCAATTAAACCACAACCATTGTATCTCTATTATTTTCTTTCATTCGCTTTTTATAACGTATAGAAATATATTAACATATTTATACATATT
>NZ_JALEXO010000143.1 GCF_022780145.1 Intestinibacter sp. | reverse complement strand
TGAATAAATTTCATTTTTCTCTCCTTTAAACCTTTATCTCTTGATTTATGCTAAATAAATACAAATACTTTTCCTTTACTGTTTTCCCCGTCAATATAGAAAGCGCCTCTGCATAAATATCTAATTGCTTTTTGTACCTGTATACTATTTCTTCTTTATTATTATATACCTTATCTGTCTTGTAATCCAAAATAACTATTTGATCGTCCTCTTCAAAGTACACATCGATTACACCTCTAAGCATAATTGATTCATCTTTGTAAGTTTCACTGTTATTTTTAAATTCTTCATCGTTTACGTATATATCGTTCATTTTTATTTGAGTGTATATTTTTTGTTCTCTTTTTACAAAATTTGAAGCTAACATCCTGCTTCCAATAGGAGATTGGAAAAATTTCGATATCTTTCTAGGAGTTAGAACCTTTGATTCCTTTTCAGTTATTATATTTCTCTTTACTAAGCTCTCGATTTGAGCTTTTATTTCATCCTCTGTAGATACCTTGTTTAAATCTAGAACCTCCATTATCAAGTGGACTACTGTACCTCTTTTAGCTCCTGTTAGCTTTTCTTCTTTTTCGTCTTCGTTTATGAATTTGGGTTTCTTAAGTGTAGTTTTTTGTCTGTATAAACTAGCTGATATATCCTCTTCTTCATAAGCCTCTTGTCTTTTCTTTATTTCTGTTACAGATATACTAGCGGCTTTTTTTACAACTGCCTCATAAGGGTATTCGAAATCAAGCTTTCTTTCGATTTCTCCATAGTATTCTGTATCGTTTTTGGATAAATCCATATTGTCTAGAATTTCTCTTATGCCTTCTTTTTCCTGTCTCTCAAAATCTATGTCTTCCTTTTTCCATGTTTTTATAGACCACTTAGATTCATCCTCTATAGATATATCTGTTGATATATTGTACATCTCTCTTATAGATTTTAAATCCTCGTGTTTTATCAATGCCGGCATCATCCAATCTAGATAATTTTTTCCGTTTAAAATATCGTATTTTGAAACTGATTTTTCTCTAGATATATTTGAAGACCACTTGTGGATGTTTTTTTCTATATCTCTTACTGAACCTGTTATTATAAGCTTTTCTTTTGCCCTTGTAAGTGCTACATATAGGATTCTCATCTCCTCTGATATATTTTCTATGTTTATTTTACACTTTAAGGCTTCCTTGGCGATACTTGGATATGAAATTCTTCTCTCGAAATCCACGATTTGTGGTCCGTATCCAAGCTCGTGATGGTACAATACGTCATTTCTAAAGTCCATAGTGTTGAAATTTCTACCCATTCCAGAGCAAATTACTATAGGGAATTCCAAGCCCTTACTTTTGTGGATACTCATTATTCTGACTACATTTGCATTTTCTCCTAGAGTCTTGGCACTTCCCATATCTGAATTTGATTTTTTTAACTTGCTTATAAAATTTATAAAATTAAATATTCCCTTGAAGCTAGTCTCTTCAAATTGTTTAGCCCTTTCAAATAGTATTCTCAAGTTCGCCTGTCTTTGGCTTCCTCCAGGTAGTGCACCACAGTATGCATAATAGCCACTATTTGTATATATATACCATAAAAATTCATCTGTACTCATATACATAGATTTTTCTTGAAGCTCTTTTAAATCGTCTAAGAATCTTCTAACCTTTTGTTTAAGTGGATTTTCTTCTTCTAAATCTTCTTCATTGCATATAAAACCTTCAGGTTCGATATCTTGATAATAATCATATATATTTTCTTGTATCTCAACTTCACCATCTAAATCCTGTTGTTCATCCTCAACGACAACTTCCTGTACATCGATTTTTTCGCCTACAAAAATCTTCATAGCCTCATAAAAGCTGACCTTTTTATCCACAACTCTGATATCGATGAATTCCTCTGGTGTAAAACCATATATAGGAGATCTCAAAATAGCAATAAGTGGAATATCCTGCATTGGATTGTCAATTACCTTTAGATACGACATTATAACTTGTATTTCCATAGTCTCAAAATACCCTTGTCCGATGTCTGCGTAAGTTGGGATATCCATATTTATGAGCTCTTCAGCAAATACAGGCGCCCACGCAGATGTCGCTCTGAGCAAGATCACTATATCCTTGTAATCCACATCTCTGTACATCCCCAATCTCTTGTCAAATACCTGCATTCTCTCGCCGTTTTCATTTGGCTTTAAGATATCCTTTATTATCTTTCCAACCATTCTAGCTTCTATTTGACTTGCATCTAAATCCTCGTCGTCTACCTCTTCCTCCTCAGGATTTTCGACTTCATCTACTTTCTTTTCCATCAAGTGGATTTCTGTAGGTCCACCTAAGATTACTTTTTCATCATCTATCTCTTCAAAGCTCGCACCTAAGTTCAATCTCTCTTCTTCGTTGTACTCTATTTCACCTAGATTTTCGCTCATTATATGCTCAAAAATATAATTTACACTGTCGACTACTTCTTTTCTACTTCTGAAGTTTTTGTATAGCATTATCTTTTTATATTTGCTAGATAAATCTGTATCGTAGGTTGCGTATTTTTGCAAAAATATCTCGGGTTTTGCCTGTCTAAATCTATAAATACTCTGTTTTACATCGCCGACCATAAATCTGTTTGGCTCTTTTTGCTTAGCTATAGTAGAAAGTATTACCTCCTGAACCTGGTTACTGTCTTGGTACTCGTCTATGAATATTTCATAGAATTTGTCTCTATACTCAAGTGCTATATCTGAAGGGATATTTCTTCCATTTTCGTCGAATAAAAATTCTCCGTTTTCATCTGTCTCAGTTAAAATTCTAAGTGCAAAATGCTCTATATCGTTGAAGTCTATTATTCCCTTCTCTCTCTTCTTTTGGCTGTAGATTTCTTCAAATATTAAAACTACATCTGAAAGAGATTTGACTACAGGATATAAAAATCTGATTTCGTCGTTTAAATCCTCGTAAGGCTTATTAAATACAGATCCTCTGATTTTCTCAATTGATTTTTTTGCGTTGTCTCTTATTTTTTTTGCCTTGTCTTTTTCTTCCTTTATATAGTAAGGAGCATCTTTTGGAATTCTCTTTACTCCTTTGGCGTAATTTTCAAATTTTATATTTGAAATTTTATTGTGAGCATCAGTCCACGATGTTTCACATGCAATCGATATATCTTTTATCATTTGGTGCTCTATCCTCAATTTATCTGTGAAAGTCGCCAGTTCATCTATGTCCTCGACATCCTCAATAGCCCTTTGAATAGATTTTTCGATACCCTCAATTTGAATCTTAACAGTTTCAAGTATAGCCTTTGCCCACTTAGATGTCGCAAAATCGAAGTTTTCATCGACATTGAAGTCTTCTGCACTTTCTCTTAGCCATACCTTTGGATATGGAGACGCCATTACAAAGCTGTATATTGATAAAATAAGCTTTTGTAAATTTGTATCTCCTCTTTTTTCTGCATAACAATCCACTAAATAGCAGAATTCCTCGTCGTTTTTCTCGTAAAGCATATCAAATGTCTCATCTATAGCCTCTAATTTCATAAGCGAGCACTCTGTCTCATCTCCTATCCTAAAATTAGGGTCTAAATTTATCTTGTGGAAATTCGACTTTATAACCTCTAGACAAAATGAGTGTATTGTAGTTATGCTCGCCTTATTTAAAAGAACTAGCTGATCTTGAAGGTGTTCGTTTTCTGGGTTTTCGTCTAATTTCTTAGAAATAGCATCTCCTATTCTCTCCCTCATCTCAGATGCAGCTGCATTTGTGAAGGTAACTACTAATAATTTGTCTATATCTATTTTTAAATCCTCATTTAAAATCATCTGGATTATACGCTCTACAAGTACGGCAGTTTTACCAGAGCCGGCAGCAGCCGCAACTAGCAGGTTTCCACCTCTACTGTCGATTACGTTTTGTTGCTCTATTGTCCATTTTGGGGTACTCATTCTTCTTCCACCTCCTCAGCCATCATTCTAATAATTTCCTCGTTCTTTTTATCCTTTATTATTTTGTAATTGTTGTCCTTAAGTGTAGGGTCAAATTGACAAATTGCATTGTATAGGCAGAAATCACATGAAGTTTTGTCCTTGTGTTTGTTAGGATTTATGCTTATATCTCCACCTAGCATGCCTTGACATAATTCTTTTATCTCGTATTTTACGTATTTTCTAAGCACTTCAAATTCTTCATAAGTCACGCCGTTTGTGCTCTTTGACAAGCTTCCATCTTTATTTAAAGTGACTGGAACTATTAGCGATGATTTCACGTCCTCTTCATATAGTGATTTATCCATCTTTTTGATTATGTGCACATCCTTTGCGAGCAATCCCTTCATCTTAGATTGCTTTAAAATTTCCTCGTCAATTTGCTCTTCCTCTTTGTTTTCGTTGAACTTCGCAATCGGATTGTCTATCTTGCAGTATAAAATTGCCGCTGGATGAATACTCCTTCCCTTCTTTATAAAGCTCTCCAATATCGCATCTAGATAGACTAGTAATTGAAGCTGAAGTCCGTAGTAAACTTCTGTAAGGCTTATATTTTTGTCAGATGATTTGTAATCTACTATTCTGATGTATTTATCGTCATTTTCATCAAATTCGTCGATTCTATCTATCTGACCGACTAGATTAATTTCCTTTCCATCCTCTAGTATTATCTTTATAGGCGGATATTTTCCTGTTTGCCCAAAGTTGACTTCGTAGTCTATTGGTTCAAATTCTCCAGATCTAATCTGTGTTGCGATTATATTGATCGCCGCAATCAGCATTCTCTTAAGTCTATATGACAAGTACTTATATCTAGGAGAGCTATTTAATATAAACCCAGGTATTTGCGAAATCATAAAATCTACAATCGAATTTACCTTTTTCTCTATATAAGCTTCGTTGATTTCATTCCATGTTAAATTTTCCTTTTCAAGTGATTTTGAAAACTCATACATTATATTGTGTATAAATGTACCTAAATCAGGTGCTGCAAATGAATACTCTCTTCTCTCCTGTGCCTTTAGACCGTATTGTATAAAATAAGCAAATGGACAAGACGAGTATTTTTCCAGTCTAGATATACTTAAATTATTAGTTTCGTATAATTTCTTTATCTTTTCTTCAGACACATTTTGAACCATATTTGTGTAAGTAAGCCCTGAAATTATCTTAGTCGTAATCTCGCCGTACTTATCGTCATTTGCAAAATATCTATAGACATCTAACCATAGATTTTCTATCTCTTCTCCATTGTCAAATGACTTTATTTTGTTGACCATTCTGTTAAATGTAGGAGATTTTACAGTTACCTCATCTAGCATTTCCTCTTCTGTTTCCTTTTTTAAATCTAATAGGTAGCTCTCTACCTCTAGTTTTTTGAAAATCTTTTTAAGTCTAGAAATTATTATAGAAGGTCTCAAGCTTTTTCCCTCTGAATCTGCAACTGGATAAGTCAAAATCAAATTCTCAGAAGTAGATGTCAATGCCTTATAAACTAAAAACTGCTCCTCAAAAGTCTTTGTCTTGCTGTCTATATCTAGCTCCACTCCTCTATCTAGTAGAGTATTTCTATCCTTGTCGCTAAGTATTCCCTTTTCCTTTGAAATCAAAGGAAATACTCCATCTGTAACTCCGATTAAATAAAGGTACTTCGTGTCTGGATTTTTCATTCTGTCTACACTACTTACTAAGACCTGATCTACACTCGGAGGGACTAATCCGAGCTCGTACTCCTCAAATCCAAGACCTATTATTTTTACGAATTTATCTATTGAGACTACATCATCTCCCATTATTTCTACAATTTGATCTAGTATATCTATCACTATATCCCAAACCTGAGAATACTGGCTCGCGATATCTAGTTCTCCTTTTTCCTTGAAGCTCTCGACTAAATCGTATATATTTTGCTCCATATTTAATTCGACTAAAAAATCGTATATACATCTACATATTTCTCTGCAGCTTTTCTTGCCCTTTAGATTTTCCTGTAGCTTTAAAACAGGGTTTAGCGCTCTATCTTTTATTTGATTTATTCTATCTATAGTAGTAGCTTCTTCCTCTGACATATCAGCGTTGTAATTGTTTATGGCTCTGTACTCCCATTTTTCTTCTAGCCATTTTTTGCCTTTTATGCCGTTTAATATTACGTAATTTTCTATCAGACTGACTTCATCTACTGTTAACCCTATAAATCCGCTTTTTAAGTATCTAAACATTACTTCATACGAATATCTCTTATTTTTCATTTCAAGAGCTGAAGTTATCAAAACTACTATTGGGTTCGACTTTATATCTCTTTTCTTGTCTATGAAATTAGGTATTTCGTATTCGTCGAATATAGAATGTACTAAAAAGTCGTATTTATTTAAATCTCTAGTAGCGACAGTTATATCTCTATATCTCACGTTTTTATCTCTGACTAAATTTACTATCTCCTTGGCGATATGCTCTACCTCATCGTATAGGTTGTTGAATTCCTTGACCTTGATGTAATTGACATCCTTTTCGTACTCCCTATATGGGTAGGCGTTGTAATATCTCTCTAAATGAAGTAGCTCGTCGTTATTTTCAAATCTCTTTATCTTACCCTTATTTAAATCCACGTGTGAATTTATCTTTATTCCATTGTCCATAGCTATTTTTCTTAGCTTCTCATAAGTGTACTTAGTTCTTGAAAAAGGATCGTTTTTTCTGTATTGCAAATAATTCACACTATCTACTGTAAGAGATATCGTCACTTCCTTCGCCTTTCTCATCAAACCAGCTAAAATCGAGTACTGCTTAGGAGTAAACCCTGTGAACTCATCTATATATATGTAGCTCCCGTCAAAATAAGTAGTCTTCTCCAATTTCTGAGCTAGCGAACCTAACATATCCTGAGAATCTATATAATTTTCGTGTAATTGATTTTCAAACGCTTCATAAATCTTGCTTATATCCTTTAGTTTTAGCTTAAGAGTCTCGTTTTGTATATCCTCTGAAATATATTCAAGCATATCGTAATTTACGTTGTACTGCTTTAGCTCACTTATCATCTCACTCATAGAACCGACAAATCCAGTCTGTGTAGCTGCCTTTGAAAATACATTTAAATCGTCTAAAACATTTTCAATTGCCTTATACGTTATCATCGCCTTCCCACTTGAATTTATATTTACGTCTGTTAGACCACCTGCTTGAGTGAACACGAACGCACTCATAGTATTAAATGAGAACACTCTAGTCCTCATATATTTGTCCTTTTGCTCGCCTAAATACAGTGAACTAACCTTTTTTTCCATTTCAAAAGAGTACTGTTCTGGAACTAATAGCACAACAGGTGTCGTCTCATCGTCTTGAACTCGAGCTTTTATTTCATTTAATAGATAGGTGCTCTTTCCGCTGCCACCTCTTCCAAATACAAATCTAAGTCCCATCACTCCTCCTCCTTTATCATTTCGTAATTTATAGATTGATTATTACATAGCTTGTTAAACTCGCAGTATTTACAGTGCTTTTTATTTTTATCTATATACCCATCAAAATCTATACTCTCTATATTATTTATATAATTCTCTATAATAGATTTATTTCTGATATGTTTTTCCTCTGTGTAAGCTATAGTTATAGGTTTTTGATCTATTTTCAATCTAAAGTAATTCATAGTTATATTTTCATAAGGAATATCCTTTTTATAGATTTTAGCGATAATCTCCTTTGCTAAATACATATAAACTACTGTCTGCATTCTACTTTCAATATTTTTATAGCTTGTCTTTTGAGACTCCGTTTTCCAATCCCAAATTTCTATACTATTCTCGCCGATTATGACTAAGTCGTATTTTGCAGATAAATAGCTTCCATATATTTTAGTTCTAACCTCATACTCAGGTAGATAAACCTTCGAATGTTCGATTGGAATCAAGTTTTTGACTTTTTCTATCCAAGATTTAAACTCATCACTTATATTTTCTCCAATTGGAATATTTTTAAAATACCTTTCACACAATAAGTGAAATTCACTTCCTGTTTTTAAGCCCTTGTAGTATTCTCTGCTCTCTATACCTTCGAACTTCCAGTTTATATTATCTATGTATTTATATTTAAACTTCAAAGGACATGATTTAAATGTGTTAAGTGAATTCTGACTGTAGACAAAGTGTTTAAGTTTTTCATTCATTATTTAATCATCTCCTTCTCTCTTTTTATTATTTCGTTTAATTTTCTCAAATATAGACAAGGCCTTTGCTCTTGCTTTTTGTTGTCTTCTTCTGTTTTGAAACTGCTACCGGACATTATAAGCATTTCCTTTGCTCTAGTTATTCCAACGTATAATAATCTGATTTTTTCATTTATCAAATCGATTTTAGTCTGTTTATAATGATTTTCTGTCAATTTTCCATTTACAATCAAATCTATCTGGCTTTTAATCAGTGCCTCTGTATTTTTGTATTTGTCCTTTAAATACCATTTGTCGCACTGGAATTTACAATTTATATTATCCGGGAAATTATACTGAGTCATTTGAAGTAGAAATACACAGTCCCATTCCATACCCTTTGATTTGTGGTAATTGCAAACTGTTATACTTCCAGGCTGTGGTTCATACCCATTTATCTCATAAACTACATCTATTATATGATTGAATACCTTATTGCTTCCATCTGATAAGACATCTAATACCTCTTTCAAGGTTAAGTTCGGAGTTTCATTTATCAAATATCTGACGTAAAATGCCACATAATCGACGAGTGCTTTTTCCTCTTCTTCTAGAACAAGTCTGTCCTTTATAAATAAAATTAGCTTGTCTATTCTTATAGTAGAATAATCTAAAATTTCAACTAAAACATCTAATCCTCTTTTAAAAGTTACATACATCTCACATTTATCGTCTATTATTAGAGGTTTGTCCTTTATATCTGTGTATAAAAGCTCCTCGACGCTATACTTTTCTAGCATATTTAGAAAATCCTTTTTACCTTCTTTATTATCTGTCTTGATAAATACATCTGAAAGCACTTTTATAAGCTTATCTATTTTATCGCAGTTTATTATAAAATCTATTATATCTGCTAAATTATTTATAACTCTTCTCTTATTTTTTGAATTTGGACCTAACTCCTCAAATTCTAATTCTTCTCTTTCAAGCACTTTTGCAACTTGACTTACCTGTGCGTTATAAGGAACCAATATACCTATGCTTTTATCTGGATATTTGTTTTTTATACCTTTTACATATCTGACAGTTTTTTCTATTTCCTCTTCAAATGTATTGTACCATCTAGTGCTTATTTGATATCCATCTGGCTGTGGATTTTCCTTGTAACCTTGTCCCTTTTCTACTGTTTGTATCTCGATTTCCTGAAGAGCCTCTCTGCATTCTAACTGTTTCAGTTCGTTACATACAAATTTTACAAGGCTATTAGCCAGATTTAATATGTCCTTAGAGCTTCTATTAGACATATTCATCTCGTAGCAGTGCTCTGCATCGTGCATAAACTGCTTAAAAAATTTAGGATCTGAGGATGAAAATGTACCTGTTATACTTTGGTTAATATCTCCAACTCTGACTAAATTATTGCTCTTTTCACAGATTAATTTAATTATTTTTCCTTGAATCTCATTTGAATCCTGGCACTCATCCTCGAATACATATCTGTACTTGTTTTGAAATTTCTCCCTCAAGCCTTCATCTACACATAGAGTCTTGTACGCGTAAATCAACAAATCGTCGTAATCTAAAAGGCCGTTTTGTTTTAATTTTTTATCGTATTCTTTATATATAAAAGTTATTATTTTTAAAATTCCCTTATTGCTATAGGTCATCTCGTCTAGCTTTTTAGGGGTTATATCGTTGTACTTTAGAGAGCTTATTGCACTTGAAACTAAATCGAAAAATCCACCCTCCCAAGCATCTAGCTGTCTCTGGTACCACGTTGGATTTTTTTGTTCTTTTAAAAAATACCTAAAAGCTGTCTCTCCACCGCTAGCTCTAAATGTGCTTATACAATCGTTTAATATCACAGTCTTTTGTAGCTCGTCGGCTATATTGAATTCATCACTCAGCATCATGACCTCTGGCTTTTCCTTGATTATCTTGACTGCAAGCGAATGTATAGTCATGACTTCAAATCCATTTGTGGACTCGATGCCCTTTTCCTCTAGAATTTTTTTGATTCTTCCTTTGAAGTTGTTGACTGCACTGTTCATATATGTCAGGATTAGGATTTTTCCCTTTTGGTTTTTATTTTCAGTCAAAAGCTTGGCTACTAGATTAGTGACTATAAAGGTCTTGCCAGCGCCTGGAACTGCCGGTACTGCCATAGTGCCCTCGCTGTAGTTTATTATAGGTATTTGGTCTTTTCTATAATTTATCTCACTCAAAATCTTCATCCCCCTTGTCAATTAATCTAAGCACTAAGCTGTACAATCCGCTCTCCTGAATATACCCATTTATAGAGTAGTCGCTTTTATATGCATATACTCTTTCACACGATTTTAATAGATTGTAAACAGTGTTGTAAAGGTAGTACTTTTTGTAGTCGTCTTCTATTTCACTCGTATAAACTTTGCCTTCTTCAAATGATTTTTTTAAAACTATTGGATTCGACAAGTCTCTCTCGATTTTCATATTCCAAGCATTGCTGCCTATATCTACCCAGATTTGAACCTTTCTATTTATTCTATTGTATATATACGAAAAAGGCGTGCTTATCAATACTTTATCCTGCGATTTTATATCCTCTATATCCCTAGCTACAAAGTAGTCCTTTATAAATCTCTTCAGAGAAGTTAAGAAAATCTCCTCCTTGCTCTTATTATCCTTTAAATCCAATTTATCCAAACACTCTGTAAAAGCTTCACTTTCCGAAACTATATTTTTGCAAATCGACACGTTTTTTCTGCCTTCTTTTAAATTCAAAACCTTATCTATGTAGAATTTTATTAAAAATTCTCCTATGCTTAAATTTTCATCTCTCTTTTCTTCTATATATTTTATTATCTCTATATAAGATTCATCTTTATCCCTATTTTTGTATATTTTACATGATTTTATTCTATTTACATCAAATAGAATTTGGATAAAATTTATAAATTCCTCTTCCTTGACGTGATTTTGGAGTTTGCAGAAAATTGCCACTGCCACATATAGAAGATTTCCATATGGATAATCTATAATTTTGCTGTCCTTTTTAGTGCTCAAAACCTCTATTTTGCTTTTTTCAAGCTCAGTTGAAATGTCGTAATCCAACACAGGTGTATTGACAGGAGTTATTATACATATATCCCCCATAGATACGCCTTTACCAACTAGCTCTTTTACCTTATCTATTATTCTAGCTATCATCTCACTGTATAATTGACTAGATTGATCTAGTTCTATCTTTACAGGCATATTTATTAAATCAAAAATACCTACATTCGAATAATATTGATCCTCTTCTAGTAAATTATCGCATACATATTTTAGATCATTTTTTATAAAAGAAGAAAAATATTTATTACCGTCTAAATAAAGATATATCTCCTTATCTCGTTTATCAAAAAAATCTATTAGCGATACCTGACTAGCACCTATATTTTGCAAATCATCCACAAATAAATAATCATATCTCTCAGATAGTTGCTCTAAATAAAGCTCATCCTTTAACAAATAATTATTGTATAAATAAACACTGATGCTATTATCCACCATAGAATTTTTGAGCATTTCCTGCATATATTCGCCTATTATCTCGTCCATTTGGCTATACGAAAATCTGTCTATATTGTCTTTATTAGATTTTGAATTGTATATTTTCTCACCTATAGTCCTATAGTCTATATCGTTATAGATAGCATGATCTAAATTATTCACAATATTAGAAGCTATAGATCTATTAGTCCCCGTAATATCTGCAAAGTAATTTTTTTGATTTCTATTATCTGCCACCTTGGTCTCAAATATATAAGTCTTTAAATTAGTCGATATAAAAATCGGAGACAAGCTTTTATTTACTATATCTTTACAAACACCAGATATAATAGGCCAGTACTTTGTAATCTCCTCTCTTACAAATTGACTGTAAGTACATATTTTGAGTTCCTCACTCAAATCCAAATTCATCTGTCTTATGTAATTTAATCTAATCACATTATTGTCGACTAGCATCAATATATTATTCGATTTAAAATTGTTGTTTTTTATTATCTCTAAATATTTTTTTACAATATTTTTTCTATCCTCTAAGCTCGTAAATAAATTTTTCACACCATCACCTTCTCTCAAAAGATTAAAGCCTGCATTTAGCAAGCTTCGACCTCTTACATATTTATTAAAGTACTTCTTTAAATAAATTCAAAACATTTTTATAGAATATATGTTCTATTTCATCCTCCGTAAATCCTTCTTTTTTCATTTTTTTCGCTAAAATTTGCATTTTTGATGCGTTCTCTACCTCGACTCTACAGCTGATTCCGTCGAAGTCGCTTCCAAGACCGATACATTCGATTCCGCCTATATTTTTTATGTACTTCATATGTGCTATCATATCGTCTATTTTAGCATCAGAACTAGAAGTAGCATTGTCGTTTAAAAAATATGAGAAGAAATTAATTCCCATAACTCCACCTCTATCTGATAATTTTTTTATCATATCATCTGTTAAATTACGTTTATTGTTACACAATCCTCTCGCATTTGAATGGCTAGCTACAAAAGGCTTTTTAGTATTTTCTAGTATATCGTAAAAGCCTGCATCTGATAAATGTGAAACATCTATTATAATACCTAATCTTTCGATTTCTTCTATGAATTCAAATCCAGTTTTCTTCAATCCTCTATCAACAACTAACTCGCCATCTATTATTTCATTGGGAAATCCAAGCTCGTTTTCATAATTCCAAGTAAGAGTCATCATCCTAACTCCTAGTCTATAAAAATTTCTAAGAATACCTAAATCTCCCTGACAACAAGCTCCTTCTTCTATAGACAAAAGAGCCGACATCTTATTTTGCTCTGAGTTTCTCAATATATCCTGATATGACAAAACTAATCCTATGTCGTCCCTATTAGCTTCGATCTCATTGTGAAATAAGTCTA
>NZ_JALEXO010000325.1 GCF_022780145.1 Intestinibacter sp. | reverse complement strand
CTATGCTAGAATTGAAAAGGATGAAAAAACAGGCAGATATCTACTTACGAAATCAGTTACAGACAAAAAAGACCAAACTTACGCTTTATACAATATGACTCAAGATCAATTAGAGCATACACTACTTCCAATAGGTGATTATGAAAAGGATAAAGTAAGAGAAATGGCTAAAGAGCTTGGACTTGGAGTTTATAATAAGCCAGATAGCCAAGAGATATGCTTTGTAAAAGACAACGACTATGCAAATTATGTAAAAAGACATTCAAATAAAAGAATAAAAGAAGGTAATTTTGTAGATACTAATGGTAAGGTGCTTGGAAGACATAAAGGAATCGTAAATTATACTATAGGGCAACGTAAGGGCTTGGGTATAGCATTTGGTAAGCCGATGTTCGTAATAGATATAAATGCCAAGAATAATACGGTAGTATTAGGAGATAACGAGGATTTATTCAAACACAATTTAATTGCAAAGGACGTAAATCTTATATCAGTAGAAGATATAACAGAGCCTATTAGAGTAAAGGCTAAGGTAAGATACTCTGCAAGACCAGCAGATGCTACAGTTTACAAGGTCGCAGAGGACAAGATAAAAATTGTATTTGACGAATCACAAAGGGCCATAACAAAAGGACAGTCTGTAGTTATGTATGACGGAGACAAAGTAGTCGGAGGAGGCATAATAGAAAGTAGCTTTTAGATAGCATTCGACTTGATAATCTTTAAATAGAGCTTTTAAAATAAAATATTTGTTGACAAAATACAATTTATAATTTAAATTAATATTAGTAATTAATATTTAAAATACAGCGAAAAGGAATAGTAAAATATTCGATGGCTTTACAGAGAAGAGGCGTTGGTGAGAGCCTTTAAGTACAGGATATTTGAAGCAGTCTTGGAGTAGCAATTCGGAGTTTAGTATGAATTGCCGGTAGTTACGTTATAGCTAAGGTTTTCCGAAGATGCCATACTTTATGGTAACTAGGGTGGTACCGCGAATACACCTCGCCCCTATAATTTATTTATAGGTGCGAGGTTTTTTAATTATATACATGGATAAAGATTCTCTTAATTTAGCTGATGAAAAAATATTAATTAATTGTATGATATTCAAGAATTTAGGAGGTAATAAATTATGAAAAAAATGGGTTGTAATGAAATAAGAAAAGCTTTCTCAGATTTCTTTGAATCTAAGGGACATTATATAGGTAAAAGTTCTTCTTTAATACCTAAAAACGACAAAAGTTTACTTTTAATAAACTCAGGGATGGCTCCAATAAAAAATTATTTTTCAGGGGTTGAAGTTCCACCAAAAAACAGAATGAGTACAGTTCAAAAATGTATAAGAACTGGTGATATAGAAAATGTAGGTAAAACTGCTAGACATGGTACATTCTTTGAAATGATGGGTAACTTCTCATTTGGAGATTACTTCAAAGAAGATGCTATAAAATGGGCTTGGGAATTTGTAACTGAACATCTACATATACCAGAAGAAAAGATATGGGCAACAGTTTATTTAGATGATGATGAAGCTCATGATTTATGGCTTAAATATACAAGCATACCAGAAGAAAGAATAGTAAGATTAGGTAAAGATGATAACTTCTGGGAAATAGGTCTAGGACCATGTGGACCTTGTTCAGAAATGTACTACGATAGAGGTCCTGAATATGGATGTGGAAGTCCTGACTGTAAACCTGGATGTGACTGTGATAGATACTTAGAATTCTGGAATTTAGTATTCAGTCAATTTGATAGACAAGAAGATGGAAGCTATCCTCCACTTGAACATAAAAATATAGATACTGGTATGGGACTTGAAAGAATGGGCTGCATAATGCAAGGTGTAGACAACATATTTGAAGTAGATACTATAAGAGCTATAATAGACGAAATAGAAAAAATATCAGGCGTTAAATACGGTGAAGACCACGATAAAGACGTATCAATAAGAATAATAACTGACCATATAAGAGCAACAAGCTTTATGATAGCTGATGGTATACTTCCATCAAATGAAGGTCGTGGATATGTTCTTAGAAGATTATTAAGAAGAGCTGCTCGTCACGGTAAATTATTAGGAATAAAAGAAGATTACCTATATAATTTATTCGATGTAGTTAAAGAAGTTAGTGGAGAAGCATATCCAGAACTTGTTGAAAAGGAAGGATACATCAAAAAAGTTATAAAAATAGAAGAAGAAAAATTCAACGAAACAATAGACCAAGGTAGTGAAATATTAAATTCTTATATAGAGGAATTAAAAGCAAATAATCAAAATGTACTAGCTGGTGAAAAAGTATTTAAATTATATGATACTTATGGATTCCCAATGGATTTAACTAAAGAAATTCTAGAAGAAGTTGGATTTGATTTAGATGAAGATGGTTTCAACGAAGAAATGGACAAACAAAGAGAAAGAGCTAGACGCGCTAGAGGAAATATGGAAGGTGAAAGCTGGAAGGAAGATCCACTTTCTGCTTTAGATTCATCTATAGCATCTACATTTGAAGGATACAACTATCTTACAACTGTAGGTAAAGTAACTGCTTTAGTTAAAGACGATGAAGTAGTCGATACTATAAAAGAAGGAGACGAAGCAATAGTAGTACTTGACAAAACTACTTTCTATGCAGAAGGTGGAGGTCAAGTTGGTGATAAAGGTATATTAGAAAATGAAAATGCAGTATTTGAAGTTATAAATACTAAAAAAGGTGCAAATAATACAATAAAACACATAGGTATTGTGAAAAAAGGTAGCATAAATACTCAAGATGAATTAAAATCATTAGTAAATAGAGAATTAAGAATGGCATCTGCTAGAAACCACAGTGCTACTCACTTACTACACAAGGCTTTAAAAGAAACTTTAGGAGAACATGTTAACCAAGCAGGTTCATTAGTAACTCCAGATAGACTTAGATTCGATATAACTCACTTTGAACCAATATCAAAGGAAGAACTAGAAATAGTTGAAAGAAAAGTAAATGACGTTATTTTACAAGCTCTTGATATAAACTGCGAAGTTATGGGTATAAATGAAGCTAAGGATAAAGGAGCTATGGCTTTATTCGGTGAAAAATACGGCGATGAAGTAAGAGTTGTAACTATGGGAGACTACTCAATGGAACTTTGTGGAGGTACTCACCTAACAAATACTTCACAAGTAGGATTATTCAAAATATTATCTGAAGGTGGAGTAGCAGCTGGAGTAAGAAGAATAGAAGCTATTACAGGAAGAAGTGTATACGAATACTTAAACTCAAGAGATGAATTAATAGAAGAAGCTTGCACAGCCTTAAAAACAAAAGAAGATAATTTAGTAAATAAAGCACATTCTTTAGTAGAAGAAAATAAATCTCTATCAAAAGAATTACACGATGTAAAAGCTAAAATGAGCCTACAATCAGCTGATAAGGTTATGGACTCTAAGGTAGAAGTAAATGGAGTTAACTTAGTAACTGCAAAATTTGAAGGAATGGATATGAATTCATTAAAGGAAATGGCAGATAATCTAAGAGACAAATTACAAAGCGGTGTAGTAGCAATCTCTAATGTAAGTGATTCTAAAGTAAATTTCGTAGTTACAGCAACTAAGGACGTAATAGAAAAAGGAATCCACAGTGGAAACATAGTAAAAGAAATTGCAAAAATTGCAGGTGGAAAAGGTGGCGGAAGACCGAACATGGCTCAAGCTGGAGCACCTGACGCTACAAAGATAGATGAAGCTCTAAGCTATGCTAGTGAGGTTATAAAAAGCCAAGTAAAATAATACTTTGAAAAAATACCAAAGGCTCTAATTTTTAGAGCTTTTGGGATTTTAATTTAATAGGGGGCTTTAAGATGGATAAAAATTTAGATTATACAATGAAGTTTGAAGGAATATCAGAAGGTAAATTAACTATAAGGGAAACTCTAGAATACGTTTATGAAGCTTTAGAAGAAAAGAAACGCTATGATCCAATAGATCAAATCATAGGATATATACTTTCTGGAGATTCAAGCTATATAACAAGCAATAGAAATGCGAGAACTATAATTAAAAAATACGAAAGAGATGAATTATTAAAAGAATTATTAAAAAGTTATTTATCTAAATAATAGTGTTCTTGTCTTGCTAGTTTAAAATAGAAAGAGGTCGACTTAATGAAGAAAAAATTAATATCCTTTTTATTATCACTAATAGTATGTTTAAGCTTTTGTATATCTAGTGTATATGCCGATACAGCTGAAAATTCAAACGGAAAGGTTATATATATTAGTTTAAATAGAACTAGCTTAGAAAATTTGCTTGAGATACCTATAATCAAGAAAAAGACAGAAAATAGTGGATATGTTGCTCTTATGACTACCAAAGGCGATGGAGGTTCAAATACAGACCAAAAGTCTTTTGCTAGTATAGGTGCAGGTGTTAGAGCAAATGTTTTAGATGAAGATTACAACAAATTTGAAAGCTTAGATGAAGATGAGAAGGTTCAATTTGAATCTGTAACAGGAGTCAAACCACTAGAAATCAACAACTTAAAAATAAATAGAAATTTAAATCAAAATCTCGATTATGGAAGCTATGGAGCAACTTTAGGAATACTTGGTTCTACATTAAAAGAAAATAATTTAAAGGTTGCTTTGCTTGGAAATAGTGATATAGAAAAAAACGGAGAAATTAAAAAGATAAGAAATTTAGCATTAATATGCATGGATGAATACGGTAGAGTTGAATCTGGGAATGTAGATGATATAAATATCAAAGACAATACGATGCCGTATGCAATTTCAACTGATTACGAAAAATTAAAATCAGAGACAAAAAAATACTACGAAAGTAGCGATGCTATTTTTGTAGAGCTTGGTGATACGTACAGATTAGACCAGTACAGAAAGCTTCTAAATGAAAATACCTATGAATCTATGAAAAATAGAATATATCAAAGGGTAGACGGATATCTGACAGAAGTATTCAATATGGTAGGAGAAAATGATACTATCTATATAACAAGTGAATTTGAAAGTGATTTAGATTATTTAAATAAGAGAAGATTATCACCGGTTATAAAATTCCAAAAAGAAGGATATGGACTTTTAGAGTCTTCAACAACAAGAGAAAGTGGAATAGTAAGTAATATTGATATAGGTGTAGATATTTTAAATCAATTTGGATTAAAAAATGAATTAATGATAGGTAAAGCATTTAAAAATGTTCAAGATGAAAATAATATAGAAAAGCTTTTAAATGAATACCAAAGAATAGTTTCTGTAAATAGTATAAGGGCTACAGTTGTAAATACATTTGTAGGTATAGTTTCTGCATCTTGGGTTATTGCCATGGTAGCTTTACTATTTAAAGAAAAAATACCTAAAAAAGAAAAGGGATTTGGAAGAGAACAAATATTTAAAGTTTTAAAAGAATTTATAAAATTAGGCCTTATAATGCCATTGGCATTTTTAACAGCTCCTGTACTAAATTTTAAAACGCAAACAGGTTTAGTAATTGGAGTACTGATTGTGACAATTATTTATTACTTAATAGGTCATAAATTGTTTAAGCACGATGATTTAAAACAAATGGGATTTTATGCGATGCTTACAATAGGTCTTATAATAGTAGACTGTATATTAGGCACACCTCTTATGAAGGGCTGTATAATGAGCTATGATGCAATAAATGGCGCTAGATATTACGGTGTAGGTAATGAATACGAAGGTGTAACTATAGCAAGTGCTATATTTGCATTGGCTGTTTTATTAAATTACAAAAAAATACCAAAATGGCTTGCCGTCGTATTATCATTAGTTATTTTAGTAACTAGTGCAATGCCTTCTATGGGTGCAAATGTCGGCGGTGCTATATCAGAATGTGTAGCTTATTTATTATTTATACTGTTGATGTTTGATATAAAGTTAGATTTTAAGAAAATTGTTTTAATAGGTGTGGCTGCAGTATTATTAGTTGTAGCATTTGCAGGATTAGATTTTATTATGGGAAGTGAATCACATTTATCAGTATTTACAAACCAAATAATACAAGAGGGTCCAGCTGCCATATTTAATACATTTGGAAGAAAAATACAAATGAATTTAAAATTGGCTAGATCTAGTGTATGGGTAAATATACTTATTGTGAGTATAATTATAATTGGAGTGCTTATATTTAAGCCATCTGGATATTTCAAGAGAATACACGATAAATATCCTATGATCTTTAAAGGATTTATGGCTTCTTTTGTAGGCTGTATAGTTACATTATTGGTAAATGATTCGGGTATAGTAGCAGCTTCAACAGCAGCTATTTATATATTAATTCCTATTATAATAATAAGTATTAACATGATAATTTTTGATGAAAATGATGAAATTTTATAATAAAAATTAGTCAGGATTTCCTGGCTAATTTTTTTAAAAGTATATGCAAAACAAAATAGATTAATATATGAAGGAGAAAAATATGTTAGATGGAAGAATAATGGGTCTAGATATAGGTGACAAGACTATAGGCGTTGCTGTAAGTGATATAATGGGGATTACAGCACAAGGTATAAAAACTATAAGAAGAGAATCTAAGAAGAAGGATATAGAAGAATTAAAAAACATAATCAAAGAAAAACAAGTCAATAAAATTGTCTCAGGACTTCCTAAAAATATGAATGGAACTTTAGGTCCACAAGGCGAAAAGGTTATAAAGTTCTGTGATTTAATAAAAGAAGAAACTGGACTAGAAATAGAGTTTTGGGATGAAAGACTGACTACAGTTGCAGCGGAAAGATCTCTACTTGAAGGAGATGTAAGCAGAAAAAAAAGAAAAAAAGTAATCGATATGTTGGCAGCAGTGCTTATATTACAGGGATATCTAGATAGTAAATCAAAATTTTAAATTAAATGTGTAAAAATTTCTGTTTATGATATATAATTATATATCATAATAATAAAATAGAATAATAATTAAAATATTTATTTGTGAAAAAGGAGAAAAACATGGAAGAAAATATAATAACTTTAATAGACGAAGATGGTCAAGAGGCTGAATTTGAGATAGTTTTATCTTTAGAAGCTGAAGGAAAGGAATATGCTATATTACTTCCTCTAGATGATGAAACTTGCGACGAAGCTTTAATATTTAGAATCGATTCAGATGAAAAAGGAGATATTTTAGTTGCTCTAGAAGATGAAGACGAATATCAAATAGTTGTAGATGTTTACAATACTTTAATGGAAGAACAAGGATTAAATGACGACGAATTTTAAGCGACTTTAAATCAATTAAAAAAGGAGGTTTTTACCTCTTTTTTTTGTGCAAAAATAAATTATTTGAAAAAGAGTTGACTTTTTTGATTTAGAGTATTATTATTTAATTAAGTAATTGCTTAACTAAATAAGGAGGTAGTTATGGAGGAATTAGTAAAAGTTTTCAAAGCCTTGAGCGATGAAACTAGACTAAAAATATTGCTAATTATCTCAAAGAGAACAATTTGCCAAAAGGGTATTTCTAAACATTTAGGCATTTCAGACTCTGCTGTATCACAGCATATAAAAGTTCTGAAGGAGGCCAATATTGTTACAGGAATAAAGGAAGGCTATTCAGTTATATATGTAATCAATGAAGAAGCTTTTAACAAAGCTAGATTATTTTTAAAAATGATAAATAAAATAGACGACGACACATTTATAAAAAGGGAAAATCTAGAACAAATAAGATTAAATAGCTGTGCAAATTGTAAGTTAAATAAAAAATGTTGTAAAAATAGGGGGATTTAGAGATGAAAGTTTGTATACCAGTTGTAGAAAATAAGGGAATGGAAAGTTTACCATATGGACATTTTGGATCAGCTCCAGAATTTGTTGTGTGTGATTTAGAAAAAGGAACAGTTGAATCAATAAACAATGGAGATTTAGGACACGAACATGGAAAATGCCAACCACTAAAAGCTTTATCAGGAGTTAAAGTAGATGCAGTTATAGTAGGTGGTATAGGTGCAGGTGCTATAATGAAATTAAACGATATGGGAACAAAAGTTTACAAAGGTGTAAATGATACTATAGAAGTTAACTTAAAATTATTAAAAGAAGGAAAATTAGCTGAATTCTCTATGGCTAATGCTTGCCAACATCACCATGGAGATGGTGGATGTGGTCACGACCATGGACACGATATAAATCTTTAAGATATAAAACATAAATGATTATTACAATGTTAAATTTTGAAATAAATTAAGTCGATATAAAAGGTCACCTACAATTTTAGATGGTGGCTTTTTATATTGTATAGCAGATTTTTTAATGGAAGGTTTCTTATCAATTAAGAAATTTATCCAATAAAAAAAGTCCTTATAAAGTCATTTGTATGCTCCTAAAGAAAACGCTATATTGACAAAATAAGAAAAATGATTTAAAATAATTACAATAGATTATCAGTTGAAAATAGGTGAGTTTATGAAAGAGTCGATAGAAAACATAAAAAGTAAGCTTAAAGAGACTGGTTTTAAAATAACACCACAGAGAAGAGCTATATTAGAAATTTTATTAGAAAATGATGATAAACATTTAAGTAGCGAAGAAATATACGATATGGTAAGAGTTTCTTGCCCAGAAATAGGTTTGGCTACAGTATATAGAACAATACAACTTTTAAATGACGTGGGGTTACTTTCTAAATTAAATTTAGATGATGGATGTATTAGATACGAACTTCGCCTTAATAAAGAGGAAAAACATAATCATCACCATTTAATATGTGAAAAATGTGGTAAGATTATAGAGACGAAAGAAGATTTATTAGACGGAATAGAAACATTGATTCAAAAAGAATATAAATTTAATGTATCAGACCATGATATTAAGTTTTACGGAATATGTGAAGATTGTCAAAAAATATAAGTCCCGAGATGGACTTATATTTTAGTTTAGGAAAAAAGCTTCGTTTTAAAATCAATTTGAGCTTTTATTATTTGAGTAATAAATAGACTGATATAAAATTTGTCATAATAATAAGATAAATGTATTACGATTATGTCTTAAAATATATTAGAAATTATGGTACAATAAAATCAGCTGGTAAAAGTGTACGTGATTTAATATTATTTTTTTTTGCAAATTTAAAATTGAATAGACAGAGGAGAGGATGCAATTGTTTAAGAAAAACACCAATAAGATAAAGGTGATGGCTTTAGGTGGTCTTAACGAAATAGGTAAGAATATGACTTTAATCGAGTACAAAGACGAGATAGTTGTAATCGATGCAGGTCTTAGCTTTCCAGAAGACGAGATGCTAGGGGTAGATATTGTCATACCAGATATTACTTATTTAATTAAGAACAAAGAGAAGGTTAAAGGTATTTTTATAACACACGGCCATGAGGATCATATAGGAGCTCTTCCATACATCCTTAAGAAAATCGATGTACCTGTATACGGAACTATGCTTAGTATAGGCTTGATAGAAGTTAAATTAAAGGAGCATAAATTGAGTACAGCTAAATTAAACGTAGTTACTCCTAGACAGATAATAAAGCTTGCAAATATGAGCGTAGAGTTTATTAAAAACAATCACAGTATCCCAGGTGCATGTTCTATTGCAGTTCATACAGATCAAGGAATCATATACCATACAGGAGATTTCAAGATAGATTTGACTCCGATAGACGGCGGTGTGATGGATTTACACAGAATATGCGAGCTAGGACAAGAAGGAGTCCTTTTATTATTAGCAGATAGTACTAATGTTGAGAGACCAGGATATACAATGTCAGAAAAAACAGTAGGGGCTGGTCTAGACGATTTATTTAGAAAGGCTAACGATAGTAGAATTATAGTTGCAACGTTCTCTTCAAACATACACAGATTACAACAAATAATAGATATGGCTAAAAAATGCGATAGAAAAGTAGCTATATCAGGCAGATCTATGGTCAATGTTATATGCGTTGCAAGAGAGCTTGGATATCTAGATATAGAAGACGAAATGTTAGTAGATTTAAATGATATATCTAAATACGAGGATAGGGAGCTTGTAATTATAACTACAGGAACACAAGGAGAGCCGATGTCTGCCCTTGCTAGAATGGCAAGTAGTGAACACAAAAAGGTCGAAATTAAAGCTGGGGATTTGGTTATAATATCAGCTCATCCAATACCAGGTAATGAAAAATTAATTTCAAAGGTTATAAATTTATTATTTGAAAAGGGTGCAAGTGTAGTATACAATGACTTAGCTGATATACATGTTTCAGGTCATGCATCTCAAGAAGAGTTAAAATTAATAAACGTAATGGCAAAACCTAAGTTCTTTATGCCAGTACACGGTGAGTATAGAATGTTAAAGAGACATGCAGAGCTTGCTGAGGAATTAGGAATGCCAGAAGAAAATATATTTGTGATGCAAACAGGCCAAGTGTTAGAATTAGATAAAAATTCTGCTAAGGTGACTACTACAGTTCCAATAGGAAATGTTTTAGTCGACGGTCTAGGTGTTGGAGATGTAGGAAATATAGTTTTAAGAGATAGAAAGCATCTATCAGAGGATGGTCTAATGATAGTTGTAGTAACTATTTCTAAAGAAGATGGAAAAGTTTTAGCAGGACCAGATATAATATCAAGAGGATTCGTATATGTAAGAGAATCAGAAGACTTAATGGACGGTGCGAAGGCTGTAATAAAAGAAGTATTAACTGAATGCGAAGAAAAAAACATAAAAGAATGGGCTTATTTAAAAAATAATATAAAAGAAAATCTTAAAGAATATTTGTACACAAAAACAAAAAGAAATCCAATGATACTACCTATAATAATGGAAGTATAGAGGTCGATTTTGAAGGGTATTGTGAAATAGGTTTTAAATCTATTTTGCAATACCCTATTTTGATTCAAAATTTTTGCCTTACAATAATATACCAATTATAAATTTATAATTTTGGAAAATATACTTATATAGAATAATCATTTGACGAGG
>NZ_JALEXO010000131.1 GCF_022780145.1 Intestinibacter sp. | reverse complement strand
TAATATTTTTTTCATATTTTGATTTTCTATTTTGATATACTATTTGATTATTTCTTTCCAAAATCACATCGTATGGCATCTTATCTACTATATTTTTAAAATAACTGTTATTTTCCATATACTCGTTTTTTAAATTTTCCTCGTGATTAATATCAGTCTTGACAAATAAAACTCCTAAAGTTCCTTCTAGCAAGGTATTTGGGTAAAGCCTATACTGGCAATATTTATTTTTCTTATCCTTAATTTCAAAAAAATGATTTTCACAGTCGTACAATGCATTATAGAGCTTTTCTAGTATAATTAAATCTGTTGGACTTTCTTTGTTAAAAAAACTTTTAAAATCTTCTACCTCATGCATATTCTGAATTTCAAAATTATATGTATACACATAATTTAGCGTTTGATCGATAAAATATACTTTACTTTTTAGATTTAATAATATTTGTCCGAGAGCGTATATATTTTGATCTAATAATTCTTCTTGTTTTATATTTTTCTCTTTCAAAATACTTAATTTATCATTATACGCTTTGATAATTATTTTTAATCTATTTAATCTGCTATTTTCACTTTTATATGTTTTATATTTTTTTATCGTATAAACTTCCATAGTTTTCTTCAAAATAAAACACCAAACAAGTAAATTAATTATACAATCTAAATAAATATATAAATTTATTCTATTCAAAATTAAATTTAATACTGTAAAGCTTGTATAAAAAAATACTGCTTCTTTTGTTAAATATTTTTTATTCAATAAATCTAACACGATAAAAAACATCGATACTGCACTCAAGACATCGACTAAAATATAATAATTAAAGCTTGAATGTTTTAAAAATATACTCGTTATCTGTAATATTATAAAAAACACTGCTAATAATATAAATTTAATAAGCTGTTTTATATTTTTACCAAGAATAAACTGAACCAAAAATAAACAACATATACATATAGCTATAGTAAATAACCTAAACATATTTATCCTCCTAACAATTCCTACAATAAATTTAAGCCGGATATATATCGGAAAATTGTATATCTACAAACTCTTGTTGAACAACTATATTGTCTTTATATTTATTTTTTAAAAATTGGTTTTCTGTATTTCTTATTAAAACTTTAAATTCACTGCCTTTATTTATCTGGCTATCTACATTTAAATAAATACCCTGTATATCAGATAATTTTTTAGCTAAATAAAGTCCCATACCCATACCTTCTGCTAATCTAGACAAGCTTTTATCTACCTGTTCGAAATTTTCAAATACAAAGTCTATTTTTTCCTTTGGAATTCCTATTCCACTATCTTTTATACTTATTACTATAAAATCCATTTTTTTATCTATTGATATTTTTATATTTCCACCCTTATCCGTAAACTTTATAGCATTCGATAAAATATTTAATAATACTTTTTGTATTTTGATACTATCTAAATAAACTAAAATTTCATCTTGACTGAATTCGGATTCTATATTTAAATCCTTTTTATCAATATAATCCTTTGACAACTCAATTATATTTTTCATCAATTCAACTATATCAAAAACAGTATAATTTAAATCGTATGTATAATTTTCTATGCTCATAATATCATGTATATTTTCTAATACCTTCTTTAATCTATATAAATTTTGTCTAACTAAGCTTATGTGATTTTCCATTACAGGTGTTTCAATATTTTTTTGCATCTGCTTATTGTCGTACAACATATCATTTACTGGTTTTTCTATTTTATTTACAACCTCCATGCAAAATTGTGCTTTAAATTCTTCTGCTTTTTTTATTTTTTGCATTTTATGTTTTATATCATCTATTTTTTGCTCTTTATCTATAATTTTAAAAATTACGATGTAAATATCCTGATCTTCGATATCAGTTATAGCAATAGATACATTTTCTTTATTATTTAAATTTATAATTTTTACCACATCAAATTCATTTTGTCTTATATAATTGTTTACAATATCATTGAATTTTTCTATACCTATTTTTTTAAAAGTATTTATCATATATTTATTTCTATAAACATGTTTTTTTATATTTTTATCTATAATAACAATTCCATCTGGTAGGGTTTCAAGTAATACTCTATATATTTTTTCTCTTTCTTCTATGTCTTCAATCAGATTTTGATCTTTTGTAACATCTGAAAATATTATCAATTTAAAATTTTTATTTTCATAGTCTAAAAAATTTTCGATTACTTTTAATGTTTTACGACTAGAGGTTTTTATCATCCATATTTTTGTCTCATTAAAAAAATTATCTGTAATAATATTTTTTATAAATTCTTCTTTATCCTCATTTACTATATAATTCGATAAATCCTCTATTGAAGAAACTTTACATTTTTGCTGATTTATATCAAATATATCGTATACCTTTTTATTCATATAGCTAATATGGTTTTTTTCTGTAATTACTACTCCGTCTTCCATAACTTCTATTAATTTTTTATAAGTTTTTTCATTGAATTTTATTTGTTTTTCCATGCTGTACATATCAGTAATATCTCGAAAAACAAATATTTTTAATTTTTGATTATTTCTATCAACCCTTGCCATAGATAATTCATAGGTTTGATTTTTAAATGAATTTACAATTATTTTTGCAAAGCTTTTATCTATATTTGCAAAATCTATAATCTTTTTACTATAAAAAAAGTTATTCTTAAAAAATCTATCTAAATCAAATTCCTGTATATTTTTTTTACTAAAAACATCATTAAAATTATCGTTTTTATATACTAAACTGCATTCTTTTAAGATAATCATTGGAGAATTTATTTTAGAAATTATTACATCATATAAATCACATATCTGTCTATCTTTTTTAATTAAATCTATCTCTTTATTATTTTCTATTGATATTTCTTTATTTATATTTTCTATATATTTTTCATTATTTATAATTTTTGTCTCGATATAAGATAATTTTTTTATCACGTTATATAAATGTCTATATATAAATTTATAAAATATAATAGTATTTCCAAATAAATTTATCATCACTGCACTTATAATATGATCCTCTATTAATAATAATCCAATAAAATACACACTCATCAACAACAATTTATCTAAAGGCTTTAATTTTAGATTATTTCTATTTACTATTATACATAGCATTTTTACTACAAAGACAATAGATAAACTCATGTAAAAATAATTCCTTAAATCTGTATTTTTGAGCTTCAAAAATATCATAAATTCTAAAGAATATACTATTACAAAAGATATGTAAATCGGATATTTTGTTAAGCTATAAATAAAAATAGACATAACAACTATAATAATTGCAACTATAATATTAATGTCATTTAATAAAATAATTTTATTTAATCCATACATAATACACCACCCGCTTATTATTTAATACATTAAAATATAAAATTTTTATTTATATATGTAATATTATCATATTGATTTTGAATAATTTGTCACTTTATGAATCCATAATACAAATAATAAACGACAAAAAAGCCTTAAATAAGGCTTTTTTCTAGTTTTAATTCTTTTTTCAATTTTTTTAGAGCTTTTTTCTCAATTCTAGACACATAAGATCTAGATATATTTAGCTTTTGAGCTATTTCTCTCTGGGTTTTATAGCCATGAGGTGTAAGACCATATCTCAATTTAATTATTTCATTTTCTCGTTCTGTTAAAGTTTGATCTATTTTTTCATAAAGCTTACTTATCTTTATCTTTAATTCAACTTTATCTATAATATAATCCACATCTGTTCCCAATATATCTATTAAACTAATCGCATTTCCTTCTTTATCTACTCCTATGGGATCTTGTAGGGATATCTGCGTTTTATTTTTTTTATTACTTCTTATATTCATTAAAATTTCATTTTCTATACATTTTGAAGCATAGGTAGCAAGTCTTATTCCTTTATTTACATTAAATGTATCTATAGCTTTAATAAGACCTATAGTTCCTATGGAAATCAAGTCATCTAAATCCTCTCCAGAATTATTGTATTTTTTGGAAATATGGGCTACTAGCCTCATATTTCTCTCAACTAAAATTTCCTTTGCTTCCTTACTATTCTCATTTTTTAATAAAGTTAAATAGTACATCTCTTCTTTAGGGGTTAATGGTTTTTCAAATGATTTAATAAGAGTCAATATGCCACCCCCTTAATACATCCGTCACTCTAAATTATATGAATTTCAACTCGATAAGTTTCCCTTATAATGTAAAATTTTTATAATGCACGGGAAAATTAATATGGCATATATTGTTAAATCATTTGTTTTTCGAGATTACTTTATACTATTACATATATCCTTGAAAATTGGTATTGCTGATTTACTGCTTTTTTCTGTACCCTCTACTAAAATAGTTATCGCGTATTTAGGTTCTTCAAGAGGATAAAATCCAGTTATCCATCCATGAGATATTTTTGTGTTGTTTATGCTACTTTGAGCTGTTCCTGTTTTTACACCACAGCCTCCTTCTAAATCCTTTAAGTCTTTTGCCGTGCCTGTTTGTGATACTCCTACCATAAATTGTTTTATTTGAGTTAAAGTATATGGAGATATAAGCTCGTCTTCCTTTGATGAGGAAAATTTTTTTATTTTTTTCATCGAATTATCTACTATTCTATCGTATATATATAGGTGTTTATAAAGTCCGTTATTTGCGATAATCTGTGTCATCTGATTTATTTGTATAGGAGTAAATTCTAAAGATTCCTGTCCTATCGATAAATTACTCAAAGATATTTCATCTGGTATATTTGAATTTACTTCTTCATCTAAGCCTATATCTACTTTTTCATCTAGATGAAGCGTTTTTATAGCTTTGTATATCTCATCCTTTCCTACTTTTTTAGCTATATCGTAAAATGCAGTATTGCAAGAATTTGCAAAGCATTCTCCTAAAGTTTCAATACCATGACCTGATAAATTATTGCAGTTTAATTTTTCATTATTTCCTACTTGCTCGCTTCCTGTACAATTATAATAATAGGTGCTATTTGTCACTACTTTATTCTCTAAAGCTGCAAATAATACTACTATTTTAAATACAGATCCTGCTGGATAAGTAGCAGAAATCACTCTATTTTGTAGTTGTCCGTCTTTTTTATCTAGAGAATCTTCAATTTTATTTTGATTGAAGTTAGGTCTTGATGACATAGCAAGTATTTGTCCTGTTTTAATATCCGATATAATTACTGCTGTAGGATTTTCCTCTTTATCAACTATCTTTTCTACTTTCTCTTGGATATCTGAATCGATAGTCAGCTTTAAATTTTTGTCGTTATTTGATACTTTTGAAAAGCTTCCTTCAACTAAATTGAGTCCATTTTGTGCTCCTAAGGTACCTGCCTTGAAAACTGATATATATTTCTGATTAGAATTTTTTAATTCTAAGTCCATACTTTTTTCAATTCCACTTACACCTCTATTTTCAGTTTGATTTATATAACCTATTGTATGGCTCAATAAATTACCTTTTTTGTATCTGTTTACCTTACTTTCAACTATAACGTTTATTTTTTTTAATTGTCGTATACTATCTTCGCTTAAATTTGGCACTTCTATTTCTATCAATTCTGAATTTAATTGTTCTTGAACTGCTTTAAATATATCATTTTCACTTAAATTTGTTGCCTTTTTTATCGTGTTTATATTTTTATAGTCTCCACTTATTATGGATTTTGGAATTATAATAATTTGTTTCTTTTCTGTATCGGTCAAAGGTATATTATTCCTATCGTATATAATACCCCTTCCCGAATTTAAATTTACTTTATAAGTGCTTTGATTTTCAACTCTACTTGTATATTGTTCGTATTTGTAAATACTTAAATAAGTTAATCTACATATCAATCCAAACACCATCACTATAAAAACTAAAAAACTCGTTTTCGTTCTACTAAATAAGCTTTCACCTTTAAAAAACATAAAATCACCCCTTAACTAATAGTCATTTTTGACAATAATTAAGGGGCGTATACTTGTTAATCGTAATTTACAATTTCTTCTAAATAAAATCCTGTTGTATGCTTTCTATGAGTAGCTTTTTTCAATCTTTCCAACATATCTTCGCTACATTTATATTCAAAGTTATTTTGATAAAAATCATCTATAGCCTCTCTGTAGACTGAAACTACTTCTCTCACGTAATTTTCATCTTCCATTCTTGCTTCTATAGTTAAAGTGTTAACTCCAGATTTTATTATTCTATCTAAGTACTCTATTGTACATAAATCTCTACTTGCAAAGAATATTGTTCCTCCATCATCTTCGTAAACAGGACAATACTGACCTTTTCTCTTTTCTTCAGTTAAATTATATCTTTTTTTAGGAGAATAATCATCCTTACCTTTGCTTTCTAGATAGCTAGTAATAAGCTTTCTTCCTGAATAAGACATTATAATAGGTCCATGTACAAAAGCTTCTAGTTCTAAAGTATCAGGTGTTTTAAGTCTCATAGTTTCCATCTCTTTTATAGATAATTCTCTAGATATTACTACTCTATTCACACCTTGGTTATACCAAAAATTAGCGGTTTCATAGTTGTAGACATTAGATACATTTCCTAGATGTACTTTTATATTTGGTAAAATTTGCTTAACCATAACTAAAGTTCCAGGCTCTGAAACTATTAGTGCATCAACCTTCAATCTATCTAGTTCCATCAAAAATTCTTTAAATCCATCAAAATCTTTATTGTGAGGAAGTAAATTAATAGTTAAATATATTTTTTTATTGTTATCATGGGTAAATTTAATTCCTTCTATAAGATCTTCTCTCGAAAAATCATCTGATAAAGTATCTCTACCAAATGATTCACCACCTACGTACACACTATCAGCACCACTAGCTATAGCTTCCTTTAAGCATTTTAAATTACCCGCATAACATGTAAGCTCGACCTTATGCATCTTCAGCTTCACCTCTTTCGCCTTCTTTATAGCTTATAGCAACTCCGTCTCCCATTGGTAAAAGTGAAGTTGTCAAGTAGTCACAGCTACAAATATAATCTAAATAATTTCTCATTCTCTTGACTATAGTTTTCTTTCTTCTGACTACTAGATTATTATCAGCTATCATACCTTTATATAAAATATTGTCTGATATCAATACTCCACCTACTTTTAATTTATCTATAACTAAATCGTAAAATAACTTGTATTGACCTTTAGCTGCATCTAAGAAAATCATATCAAATTCGCCTTCTACACTGTTTAAGCTTTCAACAGCATCTCCTTCAAGGATTTTTATATTTTTCTCAAATCCAGCTCTTTTTATATTTTCCTTTGCTTTTTCAATCATAACTGGATTTCTCTCACAAGTAATGATATCAGAATCTTCACCACATATTGTAGCAAACAATATAGAAGAATATCCTATAGCACATCCTACCTCTAAAATTCTCTTAGGCTTTTGAATTTTTAAAAGTACCTTTAGTAAATCAGATACCTCCTTATGAACTATAGGTACACTATTTTCCTCTGCATATATTTCTAGTTCCTTTAAAAGACCTTCTGCGTCCTTTAATGTATGTCTTATATAATCTTCAACAACATCATTAACTATATTACTCAAATTTTTCACTCCTTAATTTCTATTATAATTAAATGTTACCATAACAATATGGATTATACCCCATTAAGATATAATCCATATTAAACTCTATTTCTGATTGGATTTTTCTGAAGCTTCCTCCAGTTCTTTATTTCTTTGATCTCTATCCTTTCTATATTTTGCCACGTTTTTTTGATGCTCTTCATACGTCTTGCTGTATACATTTCCTCCATCTATATCGGCGACAAAGTACAGATAATCTGTCTCCTCTGGATATAAAACTGCCTCTATAGATTTTATACCTGGATTTGCAATAGGAGTCGGTGGCAATCCCTTTTCAATGTAGGTATTATATGGAGAATCTATTTTTAAATCGTTATATGTCATTCTCTTTTTTCTAGTATCAAAAATATACTGAAGAGTAGCATCTGATTGAAGAGGCATATCTTTTTCTAATCTATTGTAAAATACACTCGCTATAATAGGTCTATCTTCATCTAGCACGGCTTCTTTTTCCACTATAGAAGCCAAATTAACGACCTCCTGAAGAGTTAATTTTCTTTCTTTTTGCTTGTTTTGTAATTCTTCTGTATAATTTTTATCAAATAGTTTTACCATTTCTTTTATTATATCTTTAGGATTTGAATCTTCATCAAAATAATAAGTACTTGGATATAAAAATCCCTCTAAAGTCTTTATATCTTTTTCGTTTAAAAAATCAAATTCATCGTAAAAAGCACTTGGATTTTTTATTAATTCTTCGAAATCACTCTTTTTACCCAATTCATTTTTTACTAGTAAAGCTATAATTTCATTTGATGTAGAACCCTCTGGTATAGTTATTTTAACTCCATCTTGGTATATCTCGCCTGAAACTAATTTGTCGATTATATCTTTGTTTGAAAGAGTTTGGTTTAATAAATAGCTACCAGATTTCATATGTGAGTAATTATTTTTTATCTTAAAATTTATCTTAAAAACAAATTCATCTTTTATTAAATTATTTTCCTTAAGAATATGAGCCACATCGTCGACAGTAGATCCCATAGGTATATCAACTACTAAATCTTTGCTATTATTTTTGTCACAAGGTCCACCCTGATATACTACAAATATAAATGATGTAAATATTAACAAAATAATTGCCGATATTAATACGATAACTTTCTTCTTATTAGATTCCATATTTTATTGCTCCTCGCTGTATTTGTATCCTCTTTATTATAAAACTTAGCTAAAAATATTTCAACAAAAAAATCTCTCCCCCAAAAACACTCAGATAAATATTTTCTATATTATCTCCAAATAAAATAATTATAAACATATATAAACTCAAAAAAAGCCTTCATTTTTTATGAAGACTTCTTATTTTATCTCATCCCTTCTAGGATGTTTTTCCTTTATTTCTTTTCTTAAATTTTTGTCTATATATTTTAAATATAATTGCAAGCTAGACAAATTAGAATTTCCCAAAATTTTACTGACAACAGCTACATTTGCACCTCCATTTAAAAGGTGTATCGCAAATGAATGTCTAAGTGTTGTGGGATTTATATTTTTTCTTATATCTGCCTTTTGGGCGTATTTTTTTATTACCTTCCAAAGACCCTGTCTCGTAAATCTTTGACCTTGCGTGTTTACAAATAAAGCTTTTTCATCTTCAGATGCAAATGACTCTCTAGAATCACTTATATATTTTGATAGATATAACTTTGTAGTTTCACAAAGAGGTATAACTCTTTGATTTTTGCCACTACCACAGTATATGTAATCAATATCTAAATCCACATCTTCTAAATTCATCTGTATAAGTTCCGAAACCTTAATACCTGTACCATACAAAACCTCGAATATCGCCTTATCTCTTATTTTTTTAGGAGTAGATAAATCTTCAAACTTCAATAGTTTGTCTACCTCTTCTTCAGTTAAAATTTCAACTTGGTCTCTTTTTACCTTGGGCTTTTTTATATTTTTTGATGGATCTGTATCAGTAAGCTTATTGAAAAACAAATAATCATGGTAAGATTTAATAGAAGATATCATTCTCGAAATCGATGATACTGAAACCTCGTCTTTTTCAAGCTCAATCAAATAACTTATAATATCATTTTCAACAACATCTGAAATATCTATATTATTAGAATTTAAATAATCTAAGTATTTTTTTAGATCTCTATTATAAGATGCCACTGTATTTTTTGATAGTTTTTTACTTTTTTCTATATAATCTAAATACTCTCTTAAAACCTTCATTTTTAACTCCTTTATCTTGCTAGGAATTGTATTATACCGATACCTATTATATTTAATAATGATTGCAATATAATAGAAATAAACATAATAATTATTAAATTAAACAAAAACGTCTTTCCTAAAGATAATATACTATCTTGTCTTTTCTTTTTCAACTGTTTAAAAATATTTTTTACATATTCTATTGATAATATTACTAAAATTATTGATATAGGAATAATAATAATATTTTTCAAAAAAATTATCGTACACATTTTAATGCTGTTAAATCCCAGCCTTAAAATGCATGTATTTACAGTATATCCTATAGATATAGCCTTTAATACAAAGACGACAGCTGCCAATGGAAATGTAAAAAAAAGTAAGCTTAAAATTCCTATAGACCCTAAATACCTTATGTACTCCTTTATATTCATAAAAGCAAAACTTTTTATATCTATATCACTTCTATAATAATTTCTAAGCTCGTCAATTTGAATAGATACATTTTCAATATTAAATCCTTCAAATTTATTTAGACATGCTCCTACTATGACAAACAACATAAAAATTAAACTGACAATTATTAAACTTGTATTCATATCTTTTTTTCGCAATTTAAAAACCTCCTCTATCTTTACATATAATTATTATGTTAACCCAGAGGAGGTTATGCATTTTTATATTTAATTTAGCATATCTTTTGAAAGCAATACACCGATAGATGTCTTACCATCTAATATTTCATTGTTTAAAACCATTTTATATACTTCATCAAAATCTAGCTCTTCTACTGCTAGCTGTTGATCTTCGCTTTTATCCTCGCATTTTTGAATCTTACTCGCAAGATATATAAACATCATTTGATTCGAAAATCCTACTGAAGGATAAAATTTATGTATTAATTTGAAGTTTTCTGCACTATATCCAGTTTTTTGTCTAAATTCTCTCATAGCACATTCTCTTGGATTTTCATTTAATTCTAATTTTCCTGCTGGAATTTCCAAAACTACATCTTCAATTGATTTTCTATACTGTCTGACTAAAATAATTTTATTATCTTCTGTTATAGCTATTATAGCCACAACACCATTGTGTTCAACTATTTCTCTCTTTTGATATCCTTTATTTGGAACTTCTACAGTATCAACTCTCAGGCTGACAGTTTTACCTGTATATATCAAATCGCTACTTACAGTATTTTCCTTATCAATCATGGCAAACCTCCATTAAATAATATGCAGCACTACTTGCAGAGTCAAAGAACTCACTATCTTCATCGTAATTTCTTCCCATACTTTTAACTTTTAGACCAAAATACTCTATATCCTCTTTGCATTTATTATTTTTAACAAAAACTATATTGTGTTTTTCGTCTAATTTATTTTCTTTTATTTGTGCTTTTATTTTATTTAACTTTTCTTCTTCATAAATTGTTATCGGTACATTTACACCTACATTTACTATTTTATCTAGTATGGTTATGCTGTGATGAGAAATACCTTGGTGTCTCTCTCTTTTATCTGCAAAGCTGATTCTAGGAATAGCTATAGGCATACCACCTAGTTTTTTAACAGCATCTAATATAGGACCTTGTTCTATACCTGTAAATCCGTATTTAGTACCTGTACCTGCAATTCCAGGTCCCATACTCACAAATACGACATCTGCCTTTGCTATTTCTTTTGCAGTTATAAGCCCTGTATATATATTTATACATTCGTAATCTCCGCCAAATGCATTTCCGATTGTAATAGTAGAGTCGATTAATCCCTTTGATTTTAAATTTTTGACATTTAAGCTAAAGTAAAGTGGAAGCGCTGCTCCATCAGTCATTATATAAGCTATTTTTTTGTCGGGATTATTTCTTTTATAAGATGCTACAAAAGGTGTCAACATACTATGTAGAGTTCCTACTACTACAGGTAGTCCTTCTAAGCTTTCAAACGAGTTTATTACATCGTGGTACTTACTCTCATGATCCTCTACGCTATCCACAACTAATTGATATGGTGTATATCTAAGCTTCATAATATGACCATCAGCATCTAAGTCTGACTCTTTATTATTTAAATTACTTATGACAAAATGATATCCACCTGTTCCTAAACTCAGTTCAACAGCAGTAGTATTTAATACAACTTCATCTCCTACATTTACCTTACCAGTCATCTTAGGATAATTGTACGCTCTTTGAATTTGTCCATTTACATTTACTCTTATATCCTCTAAATTATCATCTGTACTTTTTATAGATTCGACTATACCTACCTTTTTACTAATCATATTGCTACCTTCCCAAATTATCTATAAATTTTAATACTCTGTTTTTTTCTATAATTTTTGTAAGTGAAAATTTTTCAGTAATTAAATGCATCAATACTAAAAATACTAACCAACAAACTCTGACCTTTATATCGTAACCAAGCGCCATAAGTACACCTATTGATATACCCAAGACATTTGAACCTGTATCTCCCATCATCGCTCTAGCCTTTAAATCTGTATTAAAGTAAGCTAACACGTTAGGAAGTATAAGTAAAGGTAAAATTTGTATATAACCTGTCAAAGTAAAAAATATTGGTATTATTATAACTAAATACGCCTTAATAGCTCTTCCCGGTCTTAAATCAAATAAATTCATTAAGTTTGTAGAAAGCGCTATAACAAGTGTATTTACTATTATCTCAACTATGCTACTTGAAAGACATACTGATACAACTAACCCTACAAAGCCTCCAAATAAAGCCTTAAAGCCTCCTGTCGTAAGCTCTCCTTTAAATAAACTCTTGAAGTGACCCTTAAGTCCACTTACATCTCTATTTCCTATTAAGTCATCAAGTGCACCTGCAAAAAACATACACATTATAGAAAATACAAATAATAAAAGACATATAAGTCCTACAGTATCTATAGCTCCCATAATACCCCAAAGAAAGTATATTACTATTATACTGTTGATTATTAACATCGGTAAAAATACTATTCCCATTCCTACTGGTATCATTTCTTTTTTGTAGTTAGGTCTGATAATATTTCCATTTATTAGCATGTTTTTGAATAAAGGTATCATGAAATATGTCCCCAAAAATCCCAACACAAATATTATCCCTTCGAAAATATAATGTGTCATAAAACTACCTCCATTCTTTTTTCTTTTGTCTTACTACTTTTTTGATGTGATAGAATTGTTTACCTCTATGAATAAATCCTTTTAGATCTCTTCCTGTTTCTGAATGAGTCATATTTACTAAAACTTCTTTTATTCTGAAATTGTTTTTTAATATATCTATAGTCATTCCAACCTCTACACCGTATCCAAATGGTATTTCATCGAATATCTCAAGAACTTCCTTTTTGAAAATTCTTTGACCTGATAGAGTTGAAGTAAGCTCTACTCCTGTCATTTCGTATACAGAATTTTTAGCTAGATTTTTTACAAATCCAAGTCCTCCCTTTTTCTTAGCTGGAGGGAATTTTGCAATTGTAACATCACACTCATCATTTAATATAGGTATTATTAATTTTTCTACTTCACCTGCTGAGCTTCCAAGGTCTCCATCTAAAAAACCTATTATATCAGCTTTTTTCATAGCTTCCTTTAAACCGTTATTTAAAGCGTATCCCTTACCTCTATTTTGACTTTGTGTTATTACGTTTATTTTATCGCTTTGTACACTTTTAGCAACTTCTGATGTCTTATCACTAGAACCATCATCTACTACTATAATTTCATCTATTTCTTTTATATTTTTAATGCTCTCTAAAGTATCTTTTATTTTTAATTCTTCGTTATACGCTGGTATTATTATACTTATATAACTCATCTTACATCTCCTTAATCAAAATTATTGTTAATTTATCTTATTTTGAAAATGGCATTAAATCTTGAGTATCTTCACCTATTCCAAAATTGCCTACTTTACTTTCATCTTTTATAAGCATAGTTAAAGATATTTTTCCTACTGCTTCATCTATATTGTTGATTGTTGATATTTTTGAATCTGAACATAATTTTATAAATTCTGACTTGCTATCTTCTCTTTGTACTGCTACTAAATATTTCTTTTCTGATTTTAATTTAGATATAATGTTTTTGTCTTTTACTTCAAATGATGATTTTATATTTTCGTCTTCATTTTCTCCTACTAAAACTACAGAGTCATATGAAGCGTAATCATCGCTTAAAGATTTTATTTTTATAAGTCCTAAATCTTGTAATTTTTGTAAGTCTTCTTTAGTAGAATCGCCATTTAAAGCATCTACTATATAATTTATACAATCTTGAGATGTTTTTATTTCTGTATCTAGTTTATCTGATAACTCTTTTAATTTGTTTTCATCGTCAATAGCATCATTTACAACTATATTAAAAGCTAATTCTCCATCTGCATCCTTTATTATTTGTTCTAAATCTTCACTATAATCATTTTTTTCATTAGTAAGTATTATTCCAGTATTTTTATCGCTTAATTCATCACTTACCAAAATACTATAATTTTTTGATACATAAGACTTTAATTCATTATAATCTTCATTCAATGAATCTATTTGATTTTGCAATTCTTCTTTTTCTTTATTTAAAGAATCAAATCTAGTTTCAAATTCTCCTAAAACCTCACTTTGTTGCTTAGTCAACTCTTGATCGTTGTTTAAATTAAATCCTACTATAATACCTATACCTAAAGCTAAAAATATAGCACCTATAGTAACAATATAATACTTCATATTTATATTCATAACTTTTGCCTCCTAATTTACATGTTTAATAAAAATTTCATTTTTATTTGTAGTATTTTTATAAGCTGTTGTACTGTTGGAGATAAATAAGCAATTATTAAAACAGGGAATAACGCTGTAACTATTAACGCCCATATATACTTCATTTTTAGCTTACTTTTATAAAGTAAGTTTACTCCTTTTGCATCTATAAGCTTAGCTCCTATTTTTAGTCTAACTAAGAATGTAGAAGCCATTCCTTTTCTTCCTTTTTCTAAGAAATCTATCATATTAGAATGTGATCCTAGAGCTACTATTAGCTCTGCACCATATTCATATGCAGTAAGCATCGCTATATCCTCACTAGTACCAGGAGCAGGAAATACTACTGCATCTAATCCTAAATCCTGTACTCTTTTTAGTCCTGGAGCTCTACCATCTACATACGCATGTACAACTATTTCTTTAGCTTTTTTAAGTGCATCGTCTGTAACACTATCCATATCTCCGACTATTACATCTGGAGTATATCCACATTCTATAAGTGCATCTGCTCCACCGTCTACACCTACAAGTATAGGTTTCATTTCTTCTATATAAGATGTGATTGTAGCCAAATCCTCTTTATAATCTTGTCCTCTTACTACAACTAGTACATGTCTATTTTTGTAATCTGTAGCCATTTTAGGGATTTCTGTCTCACCTAGTATAAATCCCTTTTCTCTTTTAGCGTATTCGATAGTATTATCTATAAATCTATCTAACTCTACAGACATATTTTCATATGCAAGCTTAGTTTTTGCTTTGACAATAGACCCATCCATAACTTCGCCTTCTCCTATTAATTTTCCATCTCTATAGATTTGTCCATTGTTTACTTCAATAACTTGTCCTTCCTTTAATTCTTCAAATACATCTTCTCCTACATTATCTATAATTAGAATATTATTTTCTGTAAGTATTTTTGGTCCCTTGTTAGGGTATCTACCACTTATTGAAGGAGCTGCATTTATAACAAGTTTTATTTTACATTCAACTAAAGAGTTGGCCGCTACTTCATCTATATCAGTATGGTTTATAACAGCTATATCTCCAGCAGAAAGTCTTTTAGCAAGCTTTTTTGTTTTTCTGTCTACCTTAATTGGGGCTTCGACTCTCATTTTATTGACCTCCGTAATTTTTTAAATCTTAAAACATTATAACACTATTTTCAAATAAAATAAATATTTTGGCAAAATAGCTATTTTGCACTATTTTACCAATTCTTCTATTCTAATATAGATTTTAACATATAAATAGACTTTAAAATATTTTTATATATTATTTTAAGAATATTTAAGTTTTTTATGTAAATAAAAAAAAGCCTCCTATTATCTAGAAGGCTTTTTAGTAATTACTTAACTATGCTGTGTTCTAATCTTAATTTATCAGCTATCATAGCTATAAATTCTGAATTTGTAGGTTTTCCTTTAGTAGTATGTACTGTATATCCAAATAATTTATTTATAGTATCGACTTTACCTCTGCTCCATGCTACTTCTATGGCATGTCTTATAGCTCTCTCTACTCTACTTGGAGTAGTATTGAATTTCTTAGCTATACTTGGATATAATTCCTTCGTAACAGCTCCTAATAATTCTACGTTATCTATTACCATTTTTATTGCTTCTCTTAAATATAAATATCCTTTTATATGAGCTGGAACTCCTATCTCATGTATAATATTAGTTATTTCTGTTTCTATGTTGCCAGTAGCTGCTTTTGGAGCTTCATTTGTTCTCATCATTTGCAATTCAGCAACTGGTTTTGTTTTTACTTGAGGAGATACAGGTTTGTTTAAAACTAACTCTCTGATTCTATTTATAAATATCACAAAATCAAAAGGTTTTACAATATAATAGTCTGCTCCTAAATTTATAGCTGTTTGTGTTATTTTATCTTGTCCAACAGCTGATAACACTATTATCTTTGGCATCTTCTCTAAATTCATAGCATTTAATTTTTCTATAACTCCTAAACCATCTAGATGTGGCATTATTACATCTAGAACTAATAAATCTGGTTGTTTTTCTTGTACTAGCTGTAATGCTTCGACTCCATCTTTAGCAATACCTAGTATTTCTATATCCTCTTCATTAGATAAGTATTCCTTTAGTACTTGGCAAAAATCTTTATTATCATCAGCTAAAACTATTTTTATTTTATCTTTCATTATAATTCCCCCCATCAATATAGTATTTTTTATAAAAGTCTTCATTTAAATACTCTTAATTCGATCTAAACTTTTTAGAATTTTTAGAAGCAAATATATCATAAAATTATTTTGCTTTTAAAACGTATGACGGAAATTATACATATCCACAATTATAACTTCCTCTACGCCATAGAAAATTTTAACTGTTACTGTTATCTCTGATATTAAGCATATTCGACATTATAAAATTATTTTCCTTCATTAAAAATTAAATTTATTTTATTTTCCCCATTTTACCATTTCTGTTATAAAAATACCAAATCCTTTTTTTGGATTATCCTTCAAAACATACGTAATACTACCAATTAATTTGTTATTTTGGATTATAGGTGTTCCACTCATCCCTTGAATTATCCCACCTGTATAATTTATCAAGTCCTTATCTACTATCTCTATTTCCAAAATTTTACTTTTTGTATCGATATTTTTTATTAAAATATCGTAGTATTTTACATCGTTATTTTTTGATTGAAATAGTATTTTTGCTCTTCCCAATTTTACATCGCTAAAATCTGCAATTTGAAACATTTTATCACTGTCTATATTAGATAAATTTTTCGATAAAACTCCTTGTATTCCATAATTTGAATTTTTATAAAAGCTTCCTATCTTATTTTTTAAATTAAAATCAGCTTTAATTTGACCTACAATATTCTCTTTTCCCTTATATATTTTTAAATCAGATAAGCTGTAAATATCACCTCGATTTATTTTTAATATTTTCTTAGTATCTAAATCACAAATTGGATGTCCTATAGCGTAAAATACATTTTCTTTTGGATCGTAACAGGTCATTGTACCAACACCTGAGATTTTATCTCTTACCCAAAATCCCAATTTATAAATGCCATTTTCTGTTTTAGTTTTTATAGATTTTGTGATAAGCTTACCATCTCTTTCAAATGTTATATTTACGATTTCTGACTTTAGTCTATTTAAAATATCGTATACATCTTGACTGTTACAAATTTTTTCGTCGTTTATATATAGTATATTGTCGCCTTCTTTTAATTTATCTAGATATTCTACTTGATTTTCTCCACCCAAAACTAAAACTCCATCTGTATTTGCTTTTATTCCTACGATATTTCCAAGTGCATATACATACTTATCATTATTGGAAAAAGTATCTAAAGCCTCGAGCTTATCTAAATTAAATAATATAATTCCAAATACAAAAGCAAATATAATTACATATACTTTTCTTATAAAAATCACTCCTAACATATTTACATCATTCTTTATCCTTTGTATTTTTTCTATATTTATTCATATTTTTGCACAAAAAAAGCCTGCAAAATAACTTTTAGTTTGTTATTCTGCAAGCTTTTCTATTTTTAATTACATTGAGCCATCTGAATTATTTCGTGTGCGTGCTCAATAGTTTTCTCAGTTATATTGTTTCCAGCTATCAATCTAGCAATTTCGTCTATTCTCTCATCTATTGTCAATTCTTTTATATGAGTGTAAGTTCTGTTATTAGATGTATTTTTTTCTATGCGATAATGAGTATCTCCATTAGCTGCAATTTGTGGTAGATGTGTTATGCATATAACTTGTTTCTTTTTACCTATGTTAGACAATTTTTCGCCTACAATTTGTGCAGCTATACCACTTATTCCCGTGTCTATCTCATCAAATACTAATGTATCTATCTCATCTATATCCGCTAAGATAGTCTTGAAGGCAAGCATAAACCTAGACATCTCTCCACCTGATGCAACCTTGTAAATAGGCTTTATATCCTCTCCTAAGTTGAATGATGCCATAAACTCTACATCGTCACATCCATTTTGGTTGAATGGAATTTCTCTAAAATTAACTTTAAATACTACATTTTTCATATTTAAACTGCGAAGCTCTTTCAATAATATGTCTTGTAGGTCTATAGCTACTTTTTTTCTGACATTACTCATTTCTCTCGCCTTATCGTAAAGCACAGTTTCTAGTTTTTCAAGCTCTTCTTTTAAAGCAGCTACCTTTTCATCCCTATTTAAAATCTCATCTAGTCTATTTTGTATTTTTTCTCTGTATTCAAATATCTCACTTATAGAGTTTCCATATTTTCTTCTTAGATTGTTTATTTGATCTATTCTCTGCTCTATTTCTTCCATTTCATAAGGATTAAAACTTATGTTTTCTTTGTAATCTCTGATATCTCTAGATATATCCTGAAGCTCGTACATGATTCTTTCTATATTTTCACTGTATTCACCGATAGTTTTGTCAAAAGAAGCAATATCAGATAACTCTTTAGAGGCAATTCCAATTAAATCGACTGCATTTACTTCGCCTTCATATAATCTCTCATATGATAGACTTAAATTGTTGTAAATTTTTTCACTATTTCTACATAGCTCTCTTTGGGTCTTTAAATCCTCGTATTCTTCTTCATTTAAATTTGCTGAATCTATTTCATCGATTTGGAATTTGATTAAATCAATTTCCCTTTGAATTTCCATATCGTCTTTATTTTCATTTAAATCATTTAATTCTTTTTTTACTTTATTAAATTGATTATATAACTCTTTATAACTAATTTTTAATTTTTGTATATCTTTTTCTCCAAATAAATCTAAAAATCTAATATGTGTATCTTTATTAAGTAAAAGCTGATTTTGATGTTGACTATGTAAATCGACTATTGTACATGCAATTTCCTTAAGCACTGAAACTTTTACAGTTCTGCCGTTTATTCTAGCCACGCTTTTACCGTCTGAGTAAATAACTCTTGTTATTATAACTTGGTCATCTTCGTAATCGATGCCGTATTTGTCTAAAACTTCTCTAAGGTTTGAGCTTTTTGATGAAACTAATATTTCTGCTACTCCCTTATTTGTCCCCTTTCTTAAAAAAGATCTATCGTATTTTTCTCCTAAACATAAACCTAATGCTTCAATTATTATAGACTTACCTGCTCCAGTTTCCCCTGTTAATATATTTAAACCGTTGTTTATATTAAGCCTACATTCTTCAATCAAAGCGCAATTTTTCATATACATTTCAAGGATCATATTAAACCCCCTCTTTCTCGACTAAATTTATTTTTGATTAATGATTCAGCTTATGTGAATCCTCCACAACCTTAATTATTTGTTTTTTATAGTCTTCTTCATTAAATGTATAACCCTCATTGCTATTTTTTAAGTGAATAAGATATTCTATATTTCCTTCTGGTCCCTTAATAGGTGAATAATCTAAATTTAAAATTGAAAATCCATTTTCTACAGCAAATTTTGAAATCATTTCTATTACTTCAATATGAGTTGATTTTTCTCTAACTACTCCTTTTTTGCCTACCTTATCTTTACCTGCTTCAAATTGTGGCTTTATAAGAGCTACAATCTCTCCATCAGGTATAATTAGATTATGGGCAACTGGTAAAACTAATCTCAGAGATATAAATGATACATCTATAGATGCAAAATCGGCAAATTCTTTAATATCTTCTATTGTCACGTATCTTATGTTAGTTCTCTCCATGCAGACAACTCTCTCATCTTGTCTCAATTTCCAAGCTAATTGTCCATAACCAACATCTATTGAAAATACCTTTTTTGCTCCATTTTGTAGCATACAGTCAGTAAATCCTCCTGTAGATGCACCTATGTCCATACATACCTTATCTTTTAAGCTTAAATCGAAGTTTTTCATAGCTTTTTCTAGCTTTAATCCACCTCTACTTACATAAGGTATAGGATTACCCTTTACTTCTATTTTAGCATCTATTTTTACTTCTGTACCAGCTTTATCACATTTTTGGTTGTTTACAAATACAAGACCTGCCATTATAGATCTCTTTGCCTTTTCTCTACTTTCAAAAAATCCTTGTTCTACTAATAAAACATCTATTCTTTTTTTCATAAAACTACCTTTCAATTATTTATATTTTTTCATTTTTTTAACATTTTAATACATTTATCACTAAAAAAAGAATATACTCTTTTAAATAAAGTATATTCTTTCTATCTCTATTTTAAACACTTGAATTATATCATATTCTCGAAACTTTTTCAATTTAAGAAATTATGCAAATTTTATATATTAGAACCAATTATTCCAACTAATATTCCCAACAATGCTCCAGCTAATACCTCCTTTGGAGTATGTCCGACTAATTCCTTTAATCTCTCATGTTGATCAAACTTTCCATGGAAAAAATCATCTACTATTTGATTTAAAATTTCAGCCTGTTTACCTACAGCCCTTCTAACTCCAGACGCATCGTACATTACAATTACGGCAAAGACGGCTGTCATTGCAAATTCTGTAGACGCAAACCCTTTATCAAATCCGACAAGAACAGCGAGCGCTGTGACAAATGAGCTGTGAGAGCTAGGCATTCCACCTGAAATTGAAATCCTTCTAAAATCTATTTTACTTTCTTTACCTGTAAATATTTTTATAAACTGTGCTAAAAAACAAGAGAATATACTAATAAGTAAAATTTTATTTTGAAAAATCTCCACTATCGTTCCTCCTAAATATCCTCTAAATTAATGATCTCTAGAAATTATATAATCAGCTAAATCCTTTAAAAATGAAGAATCTCCTGATACTTTTGATATACTATCTTTAGCCTCTTCTATTAAATTTTTGGCTACTTTTCTAGATTCATCAAGGCCTATTAAAGCTGGATATGTGGATTTATGATTTTCTATATCGCTGCCTACATGTTTACCCAATACCTTTTCATCTCCAACTATATCTAAAATATCATCTACTATTTGAAAAGCCAATCCTATATTTTGGGCGTATTTAGTTATATTTTCTAAATCCTCTTCTGTCGCCTCACCTACAGTAGCACCTGCTCTCATACATCCTACAATCATAGCTGCAGTTTTATTTCTATGTATAAAATCTAGTTTTTCCTTTTCGATAGATTTATTTTCGCTCTCTACATCTACAACTTGACCGCCTATCATCCCGTAAATTCCAGCACCTCTTGCAATCTCGTAAATCGCTTTTAGCTTTAAGTTTGGATTTTGAGTATCTATAGATTCCTTTAGCATTATTTCAAATGCGTAATTTAAAAGTGCATCTCCTGCTAAAGTAGCCATAGCATCTCCAAATACCTTGTGATTAGTGGGCTTTCCTCTTCTCAAGTCATCGTTATCTAATGCAGGTAAATCGTCGTGTATCAAAGAATACGTATGTATCATTTCTATAGCTATAGAAAACGGTATTGCCTGCTTTTCATCGCCTCCTACAATCTTAGTAGCTTCTAATGTAAGTATAGGTCTAAGTCTCTTTCCACCGGCACTTAAGCTATAATTCATAGCTTTAAAAATAGTTTCTTGATAGCCTTCTTCTTTTGGCATATATTTATTTAATAATTCTTCAACATATGCTGATTTTGTTTTTAATTCTTCTTTAAATGCCATAGTTATTCCTCCTTTAAGTCGAAATCTTCTAGTTCTTGAGCTTCGTTAAATTTGCTTATTTTAAGCTTTGCTCCTTCAAGCAGTTTATTGCATCTAGCGTATAATTTTATTCCTTCTTCATAAAGCTTTAATGACTCATCTAACGATGTCGTATTTGTTTCAAGTTTATTTAAAATTTCTTCTAATTTTGAGTAAGCTTGCTCGTATGTAAGTTCCATTTTTACACCTCTTTTTTATTTATTTTATCGACAGTACAATCTAGGCTTCCATCTGATAAAATAACTTCTATTTTATCTTTTTCTGATACATTTGAAATGCTATTTACAACTACATTCTCTTTATTAATTATACTATATCCTCTATCTAATGTTTTAAGCGGACTTAAATTATGGAGTAATGAACCTAAATTTTTTAAATTCATATCCTCTTTATTTATTTTATTTTCCATACTTAAATTAATTTTTTCAATTATTTTATCCATCTCGTATATTTTATTATTAATAATATAGTCATTTAATATAGTATTCATTCTCGTAAACGTATATTTTAATTTTTGCTCGTCGTATTCAACTGCATTGTTTAGAGATTTATTCATCCTATCTCTTATATTGTCGAGCTTAAAATACAAATCACGAATATCTGGTGTAGCGATTTCAGCTGCAGCAGATGGCGTAGGTGCCCTCATATCTGCCACAAAATCACATATTGTAAAATCGGTCTCATGACCTACAGCAGATATAATAGGTATTTTAGATTCAAAAATACATCTAGCTACTTCCTCTTCATTAAACGACCATAAATCTTCTATAGATCCACCACCTCGTCCTACAATTATAGTATCAACTGGATGTTTTTTATTAAAAAAATTTATTCCCTCGCATATTTGCTCCTTAGAACCTTGTCCCTGCACTTTAACAGGATATAATTTTATATGCACCTTTGGATATCTTCTCGTAGTCACATTTATGATATCTCTGATGACAGCACCAGTTGGTGATGTCACTACTCCAATCGATGTAGGAATCTTAGGTATCGGCTTTTTATATTTATAATCGAATAGACCTTCTTTTTGCAACTTTTCCTTTAACTTATTAAATTCAATGTATAAGTTTCCAATTCCCGATACTTCTATATTTTTAATATAAAGCTGATACGATCCATCTCTTTCATAAACAGAAATATATCCACTCGCTATTATTTTAGTTCCATTTTCTAAATTTAAGCTTCTGTCGTAATCACTTTTAAATACGACACAATTTATTTTTGAATTTTGATCTTTTAATGACAAATAAACATTACCACTGCTGTGCAATTTTAAATTCGAAACTTCTCCCTTAATCCTCAAATTATATAGTATTGGATCATTTATTAAAATCCTCTTTATATATGAATTTGCTTCACTTACATCTAAAGCTCTTATTTTCATATCTGTTCTCCTAAGTTTAGATTTTTAACTCCTATTAAAGCACAACCTACAGCATTATCTGTAGCTAAATCCCCTTCTGTAAAGTAAGCTTTTATTTTGTATTTTCTCAATTTTTGAGTTAAGCTTTTAGAAATATATTTACTTGCTGATACTCCACCTGCAAACACAACCTCATGAGTATCGTATTTTTCACATAAATAAGTAAGTGCTTTAAGCATGCATCTTACAATAGTATCCATAAGCAATTTTGATATATAATTTTTATCCACAGATTCTTCACTATCTATTATTTTGTTTAATTGATTTTCTATTCCAGATAAATTCATATATCCTTCTTTTACACTTGTTTTTAGCCCTTTTTCTATCACACCTTCAAACTCAAGTGCGTTTTTGTCTATGTATTTGCCACAAGGAAAATCATACGACAATCTCACACCTAATCTATCTATGAGTTGTCCAAAGCTTACATCCTTTGTACCACCTATAATTTCTAAATCGTATCCAGTATGATTTTTATTTGATAATACTATTTCAAGTGTCCCTCCCGACATATGAACTGCTATAAACTTATCTTCATTTGATAAATTTGTGCCTAATAAGCTCGCCTCAATATGGTTTTCTTGATGAGTAGTCTCAAAAATAGGACAATTATGTGTAGCACTCAATAATTTAGCTGTATTTAAGCCTACAGTAAAAACGGGCATATAAGATTCTTTTACAGGTCTTGGTGTTTTAGATGCGCATATACCTACTATAT